>NZ_JBAXHI010000009.1:0-126502 GCF_037138995.1 Candidatus Chlorohelix sp.
ACGCCGCCAGCGTTTATCCTGAGCCAGGATCAAACTCTTCACACCTTCTCTTTTTAGCTCCGACCTAGATCGGGCTTCAATAGAAAAGCGTTAAATTGACGATTTCTCCGTCACGTTCCTGAATTCTCTTGGTTTACCTATTCAATATTTTAGAGTGATCTCTATTTTTCTCTATCACTCCTCGACTGTTAAAGTGCTCTCGCGAGTATTAGCTCGCCGCCAAAACGCATTTGTAATACTTATCCAGTCTTACCTTTGTTTTTGCGCCGCCCTGTTTTTTTGGGGCGAGTGCTAATATACTACTTCTTGCAAGGCATGTCAAGCCCTTTTAAGCCCAATTTCTTGAATTTACCAAATTTTAATGTGAATTCGCCAGATTCGGCTTAAACCAAGGTTTTTTAGCTGCCCAAACGTATGGCGCGGCGCATTATTCGCCCATTCACCAAACGCGGCAAGTAATCTGCGAGGTAAATTCTCTGCGGCATATGCTTGGCTGGTAACGAATTTCGCAAATACTCTATCAATTCGGTTTCCCGTATATTCTGCTGATAACTGTCCAAAACTACCACTGCTTGAAAATGTGGCTCAGTACCCGGCAACCGTACCGGAATTGCTGCCGCCTCTGCCACCGCCGGATGCTGGATTAATGCTTCCTCAATCTCTCGCGGAAAAACCATCTCCCCGTCAATAAACATCATATCCTCACGGCGATCTATCAGGTAGAGATTAAAATCAGGATCCATCCAACCCATATCGCCGGTATGCAGCCATAAAGGCGCATCAGAAGAAACAGGCGGTTCCACCGAAGAATCAGAATTGTAAGTTGCCTCAAATTTGCGTAGATTAAAATAATCTTGCATCAAGTTAGCACCCGACACCACCACTTCCCCGATTGTACCGGGGCGCAGGTCATTATCGTTGGCATCCACCATTCGTATCTTCACCCCCGGCAAGGGCTGTCCAACCGAACCGGGGCGAAAACTGTTGGAGGTTGCCGCGCAAGCTACTACGGGACCTGCCTCAGTCAACCCGTAACATTCCATGATTTGCAGCCGAGTACGGCGCAAGAATGCTGAAGCTACATCATCGGAGAGGGCTGCGCCATAACAAAAGGCATACCGAAGGCTGGTTAAATCAACTTGTGATAAATCAGGAGAATTAACCAAATCGCGATAAATAGAAGGAGTTCCGTGTATGACGGTGCAGCTGTGTGTCTGGATTAACTCCAGAGCGTGAACAGCATCGAACCGCTCCATTAAAACTAACATCCCGCCCATCATAAGAGTATGGTTAAGTCCGATATTAAGCCCATAAAGGTTGAATAAGGGTATCGGCAATAACACCACATCAGGCCCGATATTTCCAAAATCTACTTGCTGCATCGTGCTAAACTGTCGGCAATTTGTTAATAAACTATTGTGCGTATGCAACACCCCTTTAGGAGGCCCGCTAGTTCCAGAAGTATAAGCCACTAAGTTTATAGCATCCGGCTCAGCAAAAGAATCCAGTCGCCCCGGTAGCGCTTCCCCAATTAAATCTTCCCACGCCATAGTATTGGGCGGTTGGGGCGCGTTTCCTCGAATAGACACTACCCATTTCAGCCGCACCAGCGTATCACGCACCTCTTTAATTCGGGGATAATAAGGCGCAATCGTAATAATACCCACTGCCCCACAATTTGCCAGCAAATATTCGAGGTCGCGCCCTTCGTGAAGCACATTTAGCGGCACAACAATTGCGCCTATCCGCGTTATAGCCATATAGCTTTCAATGAACTGCGGAATATTATGCATGTAAAGGACGACTCGACTTCCCGCAGTTACGCCCATGCGTAACAAACCATAAGCAACCCGATCAATCCGCGCATCGAGTGTCAGATAACTGGTACTCTGGTCTCGCCATACCAGCGCAGTCCGGGAAGCCTCCCGGTCAGCCATACGCCGAACCAAATCATCAAGGGGAATAGTGTTAGTCATCAATATAGCCTTATTCAAGTTTATTATTCGATGTATTTATTTTACCTTAATTTGTCAAGTTATGTAAATATACTTTTCGTTCCCGGCATGGGTTTTTTATCCGGCTACTCTGTGTAAAAATAGAAAAATATTGTTGGAAATTTGAACGTTTTGATGTTATCATAAAGCATATAAGTGTGAGTAAATGCAGTTAAAAATGGAGAAGGATATGACCGCTGCCAAACCCGATGAATGGCTTAGTCTTACCGAAATCCAAGAAAGCTACTACAACAAGTTTATGGAACAGGTTTCCCACGGGGAACGTAAGCTCCTGAACGCGCTTGAGCTAACTGAAAAAATTAATTCTGTACAGGTTGGAACCACACCACGAGAAAGAGTCTGGTTTCGCAATAAAGCTTCTTTGTATCGCTATCATCTGGCTAAAGATAGTGGAACATTGGGGCAAACGCGCCCCAGAATCCCTCTCTTGATTATTTACGCGCTGATTAACAAGCCTTACATCCTAGATTTGCGACCCAATAGCAGCTTCATAAGCTACATGTTACAGCGCGGCTTTGATGTTTTCTTGCTAGATTGGGGAACGCCCGGCGTTGAAGATGGCGAAATGAATCTTGAAAACTATCTGCTGGAATATATCCCCCGCGCCATTGGCAAAATGCGCCAAATTACCGGGCAAAATGAGTTCTCCATGCTCGGATATTGTATGGGCGGTACAATGAGCGTTATTTATGCTGCCGCTCACCACAACGACCAACCAAAAAACCTGATTTTGCTGGCTGCCCCCATTGACTTTGAAAAATCCAATACCTTCTCACTATGGCTACAAGAACAATATTTCAATGTGGATTTGCTGGTGGATGGGCTTGGCATCATTCCAGCCGATTTAATAGATTACGGCACTAAGATGCTTAAACCCTTCCAGAATTATGTTCAAAACTATCTCGATTTGCATGGGAAATTGTGGGATGACCACTATGTAGAATCTTGGGTGGCGATGAACAAATGGGTAAACGATGGTATCCCAATGGCAGGTGAAATTTTTCGTCGCTGGGTCAAAGATTTTTACCAAAATAACAAACTGGTAAAGGGTAAGCTTACCCTTGGCAATAAGCATGTCAGTTTGAGTAACCTAAACTGTTCCTTACTGAGTATTATCGCCGATAGAGACCACCTTGTGCCGCCGGATATGACTAAAACTCTGGTGAACATGGTAAGCAGCGAGGATAAAACTCAGCACATCATTTCAGCAGGGCATGTGGGTATGGTAGCAGGGCGGGGCGCAGTAACGCAGCTTTGGCCCCTTATCGCAAATTGGTTGGAACAACGCAGTGCTTGATATTTCCAGAAATTTGCCGCAAATCGAATATACCCCGCCCGATTGGGAGCGTATTTATCCCGAATCTCATCCTTCTGACGAAGAGCGCGGTGAATTTGAGGTTGATCGTTCCCGTGTGATTCATAGTTCTGCTTTCCGCCGCTTGCAAGGCAAAACACAGGTATTCATGCGTGGTAGCGGTGATTTTTATCGAACTCGCCTAACTCATTCCCTCGAAGCCGCCCAAATTGCCAAAGGGTTGGCGCTTCGCTTAGGCGCAAACCCTGATTTACTCGAAGCAGTAAGCCTGACCCACGACCTCGGTCATCCCCCTTTTGGGCATGCCGGAGAAGCAGCATTAAATCGGTGCATGCAAGAGCATGGCGGTTTCGAGGGTAATGCTCAAAACTTGCGCCTAGTCAGCCGTTTATCTATTAAAGCTCTTAACTATGATGGCTTAAATCTCTCCCGCGCCACGCTAGATGGCGTACTTAAATATAAGTATCCCTACTCCCCAAATCGTCAGAAATTCTATTACACGGAAGAGCAACCTCTAGTAGAGTGGGCATGTATTGGCGGAAGTTTGACAGAACGTAGCTTCGATTGCCAACTGATGGATTGGGCAGACGAAATTGCTTACAGCGTGCATGATTTCGAGGATGGCATCAAAAGTGGCATGATAACCTCCGCCCGTCTCAAAGCGGCTACCGCCTTTATTGATGATAATTTGCTAAAATGGGCGCTGGAACAGATGCACTTAATCGAGAATCAACCTAGCGAACGCAGCCGCAAAGCCGCTCGCAAGCAACACACCAGCCACCTTATTCACGAATTTATCACTTCCAGCGAACGGTTAGAAATAAACGGGGCGGATTTACCAGCCGGAATAAGCAACCGTTATCGCTACAAGCTGATGATTGACCCGATACAAAAAGCGCGTAGCAAGACGCTCATGGAAGTGATGCTGCATCTTATGGTGCAGGATGAGCGAATCGCCACCCTAGAGAATAAAGCAGCGCGTATTATAGAAGGGCTGTTTTCAATCTTCAGTAACCCGGAAGAACGTACCGCCTATCTGTTTCCCAACGATTTCAGAGACCTTTGGAATGAAGCTGATAACGAGGGCAAACTCCGTATCGCTTGCGATTATATCGCCGGAATGACCGATGAATACGCTGAAAAAGTTTACGCGCGGCTATTTTTACCCAATACTGGTAGCATCTATAATATATGAGAAAAGACCCTTTGCATCGCCTTGATACTGCTCCCGAAATCCATCAAAAACTCCTTGAGTTTTGCCGTTTGAAGCCCGGCGAAATATGGCACGACCCTTTGAAAGGGCATCGGGTAGGCTGCCTAGACGCGACAGACCGCCACCAGATAAATCGCCTTTGCGAAGATTTACCAGCCGCCACCCTTGCCATTCAAGACCCCCCCTATAACCTTGTCGCATTTGAAACTAGGTCGGTGGAAAAATACATTGAATGGTGTCTTCGCTGGGTAGATATTAGCCAAGCGCATCTTTGTGAAAATAGCAGCTTCTATGCTTGGCTTGGCGCAGACCAAAATAACGGCTTCCAACCCCTACCCGAATTTATGCTAATGATGCGCCAAACTCCTTTTGCGAGCCGTAGCTTTATCACCCTACGTAATCAGCGTGGCTACGGCACTCAAAAAAACTGGATGTCGGTTCGGCAGGAATTGCTTTTCTATACTTTAGGCAATCCATTCTTCCAGCCCCAATATACCGAAATCCCCAAATCGCTTAAAGGCTATTACAAAGAGATTGATGGAACTTTCCGTGAGAACCTTGAGCGAGGACGTAGCCCAAATATCAGAGCAGGTAACGTTTGGTTCGATGTCCAACAGGTGTTTTACCGAATGAAGGAAAACGTGAACGGCTGTTACGCCCAAAAGCCCTTACGCGCCATTGACCGCATACTTCAGGCAAGCAGCCAACCCGGCGATATTGTACTGGATTTCTTCGCGCACGCCGGAACTACCTTGCTAGCAGCCGAGATGAGCGAGCGTATCTGCCTGACCAGTGACATTGACCCGGTTTTCTGTGAAATTACTATTCGCCGCCTAGAGCGTTATCGCAAAGATAACCTGACCGGATGGCAAAACAGCAACCCCTTTGCTGAGGAGCTTCAAGATTCTGCCGAAACAAACGAATCAGTATTTTCACCTGAACCATTAAAAATTAACCCAGAATAAAAACAAGGAGCTTACGCCCCTTGCCTGAGTTCATATCTCTCTGAAAAATCTTTTACATGCTGCCGGTGATAACCAGAATTAAAGTATCCTTCTGAGTAACATTTGTGAAACCAAACGCCACACCCAACGAACCGGGCAAAGACATAATCGCCACCGCGCTCGTGCCTTTCTGATAACCCAGCACAAATGCGCCCATACTCTCAAGTGTGGTCACTGAGGAGTCCATATTCATTTGATCGGTTTGATCTTGCCAACCGCCTTTAGAAAGGCTATTCACATAGTAATCCTTAATCTTGCTGGCATCATCCAGAGTTTTATAGGCTTCCACTTTTCCATTTTGAAGTTGAGCAAAAGAATCGCTTAACTGCGCTTGTAATATATCTGGAATATCCAGAGCGTCAGCGCCGGGGTAAGCCAAAACAACCGTCCCGTTTTGGGTCGCGCTGGTAGTAGTATTCGGACGAACCGTAGTAGTAGCGGCTTTGGTAGTAGTTACTTTTGCAGTAGTAGTAACCGCTATAGTAGTTACAGCCTTAGTAGTGGCTGAAGTTGTACTAGAAGTTGTACTAATCGTAGTTGTAGGCACAATCGTTGAGGTAATTGCCGCCTGCGCGGTAGGAGTCGCTTTCTTATCACCACCCGTCGCCACCAACACTACCAGCGCTACCACTGCCACCACCGCCAGCACGCCTACTATTCCCAGCACTATTGGCAACGAACTACCCGATTTTGGCGGAGAATTTGGTGCAAGCGATGGTGGCGTTTGAGCGCCATAATACTGTCCTGACCCCGGTGTATATGAACCTGAAGACTGATAACCTGTACCGCTTGGAACCTGATTCGACCATGCCACGCTTTGACCTGTCCCATAACCCATCAATTGATACCGCTGTAGTATATTAGGTACATCACGATAACCGGGAAAGCGGCTATTTAACCGATTGAAAGCATCATAAGAGCCGTAAAAATTGTTTTGCTGTTCCAAACGGCGAGCTTCTGCATACAATTGCTCTGCTTCGGGGTTAGTTACAGTCTGGTAAGAACCGCTACCGGGGCGCGGTTGCCCATAACTCTGCAATTGAGTTGCGCCCGAAGTTGAAACCGGAGGCGCGACTTCACCATCTTTATTTTTTATTGCCTCGACCAAAGTATCATTAAAGACTTCGCAATCCTTATAGCGATCCTCCGCCTTCTTTGATAACGCCTTGCTAATCACGCGCTCAACTGAAAGCGGAATATCGGGATTATATTGGCGAGGGGAGGGCAACGGTTTGCTAACATGCCCCATCACCACCGCAATCGGCGTATCCCCCGTAAAGGGAGGTCGTCCCGTCAACATCTCATATAACATCACCCCCAGCGAATACTCATCGCTGCGAGCGTCCAATTCCTCACCCATCGCCTGTTCGGGACTCATATAATCAGGTGTACCCACGCCCGTTCCGGTGCTGGTCAATTGCGTCTTGGCTTCTGCCATTTTTGCAATGCCAAAATCGCTCAAAACCGCGCGTCCGGTTTTGTCAATTAGCACGTTTGAAGGCTTAACATCGCGGTGAATAATCCCGGAATTATTGGCATAATGCAGCGCACCGCTGATTTGTTGCATGACTTTGGTAGTTTTATCCAACGAAAGCGGCTTCCCCTGAATCTCATCTTTCAGAGTAGGTCCTTCTATTAGCTCCATTACCATATACAACAAGCCGTGATCTTCTCCAGCATCATAAACGGTCAAAATATTGGGGTGGCGCAACTTGGCAATAGAACGCGCCTCTCGCCGAAAGCGTTCTACGAATGACGGGTCTGTCGCGTACTGCTCCGCCATAATTTTAATCGCCACATCCCGCTCTAGGCTAGGCTGATGAGCGCGATAGACCGAAGCCATACCGCCCTTCCCAAGTGGTTCAATAATTTCGTATTGTCCAAGTTTATAACCCTTTTCGAGCTGCCCGCTCATTCGTTTTCTCCTATATAAAAAGGTTTAGACGATATTATGTTATGACATGTTATAATAACGCTGGAAAAAGTATTATGTTACATTGCAATTTATCCGAATTAGGGCTATTGCAAAGTAGGAAAGGGGAACGCCTCCACTTGTTCTCTGTGGTAAGTGCAACGAGTTACCCCCTAAAAATGTTTCTTGCAACCGCTCTATTTATTATCCTAATTAATTAGGCGAATTCGTATAAATTATATCACAATAATTTTACACCAAATGGATTAAATTAAAGCTATACTATCAGATAAATGAAACCTCAGCAGTCATAATCCGTCTTATATTACGAAGCATAGTCGGAATGACAGGAGGTTGGGACTTTTGGTCGCACAATTAAGTTATGGGCTGTTTGGTAGTATCGGGCTATCAACCGCGCGAATTCTAAGATACACGCCCGTAAAATCTGCTACAACGGGGCGTAGCTGGGAAGAGGGAAGCAAAACATTGTTAGATGATGCCTCACTCATAGAGCAGGCTCGTCAGGGCGATGAGGTAGCTTTTGCTGCCATATATGACCATTTTCAAAAACCCATCTATGCCTTCATATATCGGCTGATGGGCAATTCCGAAGATGCTTATGATATTACTCAGGATGTCTTTGTGAAAGCCTACCGGGCGTTACCCAAAACAACTCCTGATTTAAATTTATCTGCTTGGTTACATCGCATTGCCTCTAACGCCTGTATGGATATTTTGCGAAGGCGCAAAATTGTACGCTGGTTGCCGTGGGATCCAGCCGTACATGCCAATATTACCCCTGCCTTAAATACCGATGAGCCTGAATATAATGCAGAATTACACGAAACCCGACAACAGGTGCAATTGGTGTTGAGTCGTATGAGCGAAAAATACCGCCTTTGTCTGGTCCTACGCGAATATCAAGATATGAGTTGCGATGAAATCGCCGTTGTAATCGGTACTTCACGCGCCGCCGTCAAATCACTTCTATTCCGGGCGCGAGAACAATTTCGTGAAATCTATACCGAATTTGACAGCGCAGGCTGGAAAGCTGGGATTATCATTAAAGCCAAAGGACGGCAAGGGGATAAAAGCTAATGGACGCGAATTGCCTACGCTGTCAACCGTTGCTCTCTGCCTACATTGATAAAGAGACTTCAGCGCAAGAAGAAGAATTTATCCGACAACATCTGCTAACCTGTGTTGATTGCCGAGCAGCCTTAGAATCTTATCGGGGTATTCGGGTACAATTAAAGCGTGTGCCTGACCCTTTGCCCACTCCCAAACTCCGCCGCGCCGTCTTGAACCGCGTGCATCTGGCGCGAATAAAGGACTCACAACCCGCGTTGCTTTCGGCAAATGGGCTGAAAATTCTGTCCTTGTCATTGATGGCTGTTATTATAGTCATGATTGCCGCCGTCCTGATTATATTTTTTACAAATCGCAATTCCGCCTTTGATATTGCCGATATTGCCGCCAATAGTCAGGAAATTACAATCCACTTTAATCAAGCGGTGGACGAAGCCCTAATCCGAGATAAGGGGCAGTTGTTTTTCAACGTTCAAGACAATAGCGGTAAAAAAATAGAGTACGATATAAAGATTACCGATAGCCATACAGTAGTGCTTGAACCGAAACAAACTTTGGTAGCAGGGCAGCAAGTTAATGTTGAGACTAATACCAATGTCTTGAATAAAAGCGGGGAGAATTTAGCGCAAAAGCATGTTGAGGTTAAAATAGTTTCGCCTGCCACTGCTACTACCCGTCAAACCACTAACACAACCCAACCTCGAACAACCGTAGTAGCACAGGTAGCCACCGTTACGCCCAATATTATCACTACCACCATAACCGCTACACCTATCATCACTACTACCGCGCCGATAACCGCTACTACCGTTTTCACAACTGTAGCCACTCCAATTCTAACCAGCACAACGGTTATAAGCCCTACCGGAGTTGTTACTACCACCAGCAGTATAACCGCAACTACCTTTACAACTATCCCGCTAACTACTACCGTCTCTACCACCCTGCCTGTAACGGTCACAACCGATATTACGGCTACTACCGTTCCCGTAACTCCCTCACCCACTCCTAGCTGTAACGTTGCTTTATCTACCTCCTTCACCAAATTACTGGCGGATAATCCAGATATTGCCACGAAATTGGGCTGTCCTTCAGCCGCAGAAAATACGGTGACATTGGCATATCAGGTGTACGAAAAGGGCTTTATGCTGGCGAGTAACGGGCAAATATATGCCTTTTCCACCCTCAACGGTAGCTGGCATTCTTACGCCGATATTCCCGCTATACCTATGCCGACTCCAACCGCAACTACCAACGCTGTCACTATTCAAGCAACAGGTACAATAACTAGCGTAGTGGCGCAACTTACTACCCCAACGCCAACCGCAACACCCGGTAATTTCGGCTGTAGCATCAGCCCTGCGACAGCCTTTACGAACGTTTGGCGAGCCAATATTGAGGTGAGAAATCTGGTAGGATGTCCCGGTGTGCTTGATACCAGTTCCAGGACGGGCATAACCCAACTTTTCGCAGGCGGCAGATTATTCTTGAATCCGGTAGATATGGTCGGTCGTCGCATCTACATCATGTTCAATAGCGGTACTCTGCTGGTGTTGCCCGATACTTCAGGGGCTTAAAAGTTGCAAAGTCCGCCCCAACGCGGGCGTGGCTCGACACGCCCCTATGAACTACGGCGGCGTTCTCGGTCGAGGTAAGTTTGTAAAATCAGGGCAGCAGCGGTGGCGTCAATATTATCTTTTATCTTCTGACCTCGCTTACCCGAATCAATCAAACGGCGTTCCGCTTCAACACTGCTCAAGCGTTCATCCATAAAATCTACAGGTACTGAAATACGCCCCGCCAGTTCGGAGGCAAACACACGGGCGCGTTCGGCTTCTATCCCTTCGCGCCCATTTAACTGAATGGGCAAGCCTATCACAAGCTTGCCCACTTCATTTTGTTTCACCAATGCTACAATTTCTGTAAATACCTGCTCAGGATTTCTTACCTGAATAACACCCGCAGGGGATGAAATCAAACCAGTTTCATCACTGAGCGCAAGCCCGATTCGCTTGCGACCCAAATCAAGAGCAAGGTATCTCATTTTGCCTCAATAAACATCAAGCCTTTGGCGTTGGTTGCGCTAACTGACCACTGGTAGAAACGGCTTGATAATCAAAAACTGGTTTCAAATCAAGCTTGCCGGCAGCAGGTAAAGTGCCGGTGAAGCCGCTAAAATTCACATCAAACAGGTACTGATTATATTTTTGCAAAATTGCGGCGCGTGCCTCCTCCGGCGATTTCCCGGCTCCAAGCGTTGCAATATCCTTCTTCATATCATCGGTCAAAGGGCTGTACAAGGTGGCAGTAACCGATACAACATACATGAGCCTACCGTTTTCTTGGCTAACCTGACCATCACCCACGAGTTTAAAGCTGTCAATTTGCTGGCGGGGGTCTTTCACCAGCGCACTCCGCACCGCATCAGCTAACGAAGTTTGGTTATAGATATAGGCTTTTTGTGAGACAGAACAAGTTCCGCTGAATTCTGCGGCTTCATCTCCCACGTTCTTAGAAAATTGGCATTGATTATCGCCAACGTTCAAGAACTGGATGCCCTGCGTATTCGGGTCGTAGCGACCTTGCAACTCCTGCTTTGCCTGAGCGCGAGCATCTTCAACCAACTTTTGCTCTAAAGCTGCTCTATCCTCTTTGGAAACCACTTGCACTTTGCGCTCGGAACCGCCTGTAACGGGCCCGATAGATACGCCTAGCGAATCGGTCAAGAAAACTTGAGAAACCCCCTCAAAATTACCAGAAGAACCCGCCACACCAGCTTGAATTTGCCCAGTAGCCTTGCCAACCGCGGTGGTAAAAGGATTTCCTGCCGGAATGGTCACAGCGCTTATCAAACGATACTGTACCCCAGTGCGCTGATTGGTGTATATAACCGCCCCTGCGCCATAAGATTTGGGACTTGCACCGCCGTTCACAAAACTAGCTTGTCCCTGCGCTACTCCATCGGCTTTGAAAACCGAGCCGAAGGCGGGATATGTGCCGGTTTTAGTAATTTTCCCGGTGGTTACTTCCGTTACATTCAACCTGCCGGAAGTCGCGCTTTGGATCGGGTTAGAGGTTGAGCTACTACCGCTCACTACAGTTGGAACCGTGCTATTACTGCTGGTATCTAGCAAAATCGGCACTGTATTTGTAACCTGTGAGGTAGCCAGTATCAGATTAACCCGTTGTAAATTTCCGGTTGATGCATTGCTATTACCCTGATTCTGCCCCCCCCCTAGCGTTATTAATAACAAACCGATCAGGATTATAAATGCCCCTGCTACTCCCACCAAGGCGAACAAACCGAATCTATTTTTGTCACGGGCGCGTTGGCTTTGAACATCGGGGGGTAACGGAGTACGCCCCATAGATATAGAAGCAACCGCTTCTTTTGGGGCGCGGTTGCGAGGTAATAGACGGCTCAAATTAGCGGTTAAGCCGGTAGCCATTGCCGCCAAACCTGTCCCCTTACGAACGCGCCCATCCGTATCGGCTGTTTTCTTCCTGCCGCGTCCACTATCCGCGCTTCTGCGAACCCCACTGCGTTGTTTGAAATCGGCAGCAGCATTATCCGAAGTAGAGCCAAGTATCGAAGGCACATCATCATCCTGCTCATCAGTCAGGTCAAAGGGGAACTGAGCAGTATTGCTTTCGTTGCCAATGGGCGCATCATCCCCGAAATAGCCGAATTGTGCCGCTTCTTCATAGGTCATGGTTCTTGCGCCACCGCCATCAAAGTCGGTTGAAGGGACTAGTTTAGGTGGCGGAGAGTCTAACTCTAGAAACGAACCCAACGTCTCGCGTGGGGTGTCATTGACATCCTGTTGCAAAAAATTCCCCGGAGGTGGTGGAACAGGGCGAGACATCATATCCGGCACTTGAAGGTTGGGTATCTGGCTGAAAAATTCCTGAGAGGGACGGCGCAAGGGTTGAGTAGATTCTAACGGTGGGTTAGACTGCTGGGGCTGAACTACAAAGCCCTGCGGCACTTCGCTAAAAACACGGGTAGATTGCTGAGAAGGAGTCTCACCGAAATTCGCAAACAAATTATCATCTTCAGATTCAGCAGAAGAAACTGACTGACTGGTTATACCATCACTCCTATCAGTCTGAAAGCCCAACAACTTTGCGAGACCTTGCGAAGTTTTGCTACCACCTGAAAATGTTAAATTGATGCTTTCCTCGCGAACCACTCGCCGAAGCATATTGAACTGGTCGAGCGTTTCGAGCGCACGGGTTTTTCCGGGCAGCATAATCAACACTTCTTTTGTGCGTGATTGCCGCAACCGATTAATTACCGAATCTAAATCTTCTTCAACGCCAACCGTTATTGTTTCCTGGGCCATGGCTCAGAATCCTCCTGCCCCAATCTAAAAAGCCTTAAAACGAAAGCTATAGATGTTTATAATTTCGGGATTATCCATATAAGGCTTCTGCCAACCCCAACAAAATTTTATTTAATAGCTCCCCGAACTAACCCTACCGTGAGCGACAGAGCTTCATCGAGTTTCTCCGGGTCGTTTCCGCCACCTTGCGCCATATTAGGGCGACCTCCAGCACGACCGCCAACTTTCTCCGCTATTGGCGCAATAATCTTTCCAGCGTTTAAACCTCGCTCCACCAAATCAGGCGTTACCATCACTAGCAAAGAAGGTTTTTCCTTGATAACCGCCCCAATAGCCACAACTCCGCTCTTTAGGCTATCGCGCAGTTTATCGCCGATACTTCGCAACACGTCAGCATTGGGCGCATTTACCTTAGCCGACAATACTCTGACACCTTCAACCTCAACCACACTCCTCAAAAGCTCGCCGGACTCTGCCAGCGCTTGCTTTTGTTGGAGCAATGCCAATTCGCGTTCGGTGTCGCGTAATTTTCGTTTAAGCTCGATTGCTTCATCAACCAGTTGTTCCGGGCGAGTTTGCAATACGCTCGCTAACTTGTTTACCAGTTGCAACCGTTCCTCAATATATTTTTCCGCGCCTCTACCAGTAACAGCCTCAATTCTCCGCAAACCGCTTCCAACGCTTCCTTCGCTAGTAACGAGTAGCAAACCGATTTGACCGCTATTCTGAAGATGCGTACCGCCACAAAATTCCTTGCTGTAATCCCCGATGCCAAGCACGCGCACCACCTCGCCGTACTTTTCACCGAACATCATTACGGCACCGCTCTTTTTAGCTTCATCAATCGGTAGCACATTAACCGTTACGGGCAAACTTGCGCGGATTTTATCATTTACAATTTGCTCAACCTCTATCAGTTGCTCGGCAGTTACCTGATTTGGGAAGGTAAAGTCAAAGCGCAATCGCTCCGGTGAAACCAACGAACCGGCTTGCCCTACATTATTTCCAAGTACATCCTTCAAAGCTTGATGCAGTATATGAGTACCGGTGTGGTTGCGAGCAGTATCTAGGCGACGCGCTTCATCCACTACAGCGCGAGCCTTTTGCCCCTCACCGATAAAGCCCTCCACTACCTTACCCTGATGCGCTATCACATCACCAACTGGCTTGTAGGTATTTTCAATCTCTATTCGCCCAAACTCAGTCTCGATATAGCCCGTGTCGCTTATCTGACCGCCGCTTTCTACATAAAAGGGCGTTTGCGCCAGCACAATTTCAGCGTCCTGCCCTGCGTCCGCGCTCTTAACACGCTTTCCATTGACCAATACCGCCAGCGCTTCAGTTTCAAGGCTGTTAGTTTCATAGCCCTTGAAAGGAGTTTTCTGCAAACCTAGCGCTTTATAATCCTCTAGGTCAACCCGCGCTACTTTCCAGCGGTCGGGGTTGGTACTAGCTTCGGAATGTTTTTGCTTCGCCCGTTCAAAACCTTCCCAGTCAATTTCAAAACCACGTTCTTCAGCAAGTTCGCGCGTTAGGTCAGGCGGGAAGCCATGCGTTGCCAACAGGTCGAAAACATCCTCACCGCTGACAATTTTGGTATCAAGCGGGTTATTTTCGATAAGTATCTCAAAGCGGTTCAAGCCCATTTGTAGGGTATGCCCGAATTTTTCTTCCTCATCCGCCAATACTGCGAATACATGGTTTTTGCGCTCGATAATATCAGGATAAATATCACCCAGCATATCCATTACAACTTGGCTGGTATGGTGCATAAAAGGTGTATCCAGACCTAGCAACCGCCCGTATCGAATAGCGCGGCGCAAAATCCGGCGCAGGATATAGCCTTTGTCCACGTTACCGGGCAGCACCCCATCGGTAATCAGCATGGTGGCGGCGCGGCTATGGTCGGCAATAACCCGGAGGCTAATATCATCTTTCTCGTTCGCCCCATAGCGTTTTCCGGTTATATCGGCGGCGCGTTGGATAATCGGCTGGAATAAATCGGTGCTATAAATTGAGCTAACGCCCTGCAAAACCAGACTCAGCCTTTCCAGACCCATTCCGGTATCAATATTCTTACGCGGTAGCGGGGTATCTACTCCATGCGTATCGCGGTTGAACTGCATAAACACCAGATTCCAGATTTCAAGATAGCGCGGCGAATCGCCAACCCTCGCATCGGGGTCGGGGTCGAACTCAGGTCCTAAATCATAATAGATTTCGCTGTCAGGTCCGCACGGTCCGGTTTTACCCACAGGACCCCACCAGTTATCTTCAATCCTGGTAATGCGACTGGCGGGAAGACCAATCATTTTAGTCCATAACTCTAGCGCCTCTTCATCGGTAGGAAAAATTGAGGGGTAGAGTTTATCTTCCGGCAGTTTAAAAACTTGAGTCAGCAATTCCCATGCGAAGGAAACTGCCCCTTCTTTAAAGTATTCGCCAACCGAAAAATTTCCGAGCATTTCAAAAAATGTCAGATGGCTTGGGTCGCCTACTTCATCAATATCAACAGTGCGAAAACACTTCTGTACGGTAGTAAGGCGGCGATGGGGAGGCGTTTGGACACCCAGAAAGAAGGGGGTCATTTGCTGCATCCCGGCAGTCGTCAACAGAACCGTCTTGTCACCGGTAGGCGGGACAAGCGAAGAACTAGGCAAATGCAAATGCCCGTTTTTGATAAAATAATCTACATAAGTTTGTCGGATTTCTCGACTACGCATAAAGCCCCTATTCTAGTTAGCAAATCGCTTAGTTAATTTTATGGCAGTTATTATTTATTGTCAAGTTGTTTTTAGTATGTTAAGCTCAAATTTAGGGATAAGTAATCCAAAATCCGTCAAGTCGGCATGAACTTTCAGAAAATACACTTTGCTTGACCTTTTATGCTAAACTAAAGTTGTATTTTTTCACCTTACTAGAGTACATCATGATAAGTATTAGGAGGTTTCTAAATGCCTTCAGACTCAGATGCTCCAACTAATCAACCTGCACAACCCAATTCTGACACAACCAGTATAGCAGACAATCAAACTCAACTAAACGCGACACCTTCCGATGGTGACACTGATAGCATAGCAACGTTCGGCGCATATAGTGATGGAGTGGTTTTCCTTTTACCGCCCGATAATAATCAAAATCTCCGCCCACGCATGGAACACGATAAACAAGGTGAGCCGGATAGCGCGGAAGGCTTGTTAGCAGATGGCATATTCCCAGAGGATAACGGCAGCGCTTCTACTGACCCCAATAATCTGCAAGAAAGCGTAGAAGCTGCCAATACGGATAGCGGTTCGGTTGGCGCCTTTTCCGCCGGGGGGTCGGCTTTCGATATAATGTTTAAGGTCAGCCCCAATTGCTGGCAGGGTCGTAATGGACTAACCGCCATTGCAATAGTTGACCACATTATGCAAGGCACCCTTGATGCCACTACAAGTTGGTTTATGAACCCAAGCGCAGAAGCCAGCACCCATTTTGGAGTTGGTAAAGACGGTCGAATCATACAGTATGTGCGCCTTGAGAATAGCGCGTGGGGCAACGGACCCGTTAATAAACCAGACCCAAATATTGAGTGGTTAGCAGATGCAATAAGCAAAGGCATTAACCCAAATCGTTTAACCGTATCAATCGAGCATGAGGGTAAAACAGGAGAAGCCTTTACCGAAACAATGTATCAGGCAACTTTTTTCCTCCACAAACAAATCATTCGGCAACTTAACATCCCAGTTGACCGCCACCATATAATTGGGCATTACCAGATTGATTCGGTAAACCGCCCGCTTTGTCCCGGCAAAGGCTTTCCATGGGATAGATTAATGGCAGATTTAAAGGCAGAGTTCAGCCAACCTGCTACCCAACCCCTAGGCGACCCACCCGGTTATACCGAGGTACCGTTTGGTCCCGGCGCAGTAGCTTTTAACAACTCTTATGTACGCGCCTATCCGTCCTTCGACTCATCAATAGGCACGGTTCAACGCAAACTCCCCAAAGATACATCGCTCCACTTTGACGGCTACACCGATCAGGGACCTGCTTTTCAGGGCAGCGCCCGCTGGTACAAAATCAGCCAGCAAGACGGCGGCGGTTGGATTCACGCCCGCATGATTGGCTAAATAAAAGACCGGACTACTCCATTGTAGCCCGGTCTAAAATATATATTTAAACCAGATAAACTCCTAACTGGCTATACGGGCTGACTTGTCTAGTCTTATACCCATAAGCTTAGCTTGTTTCTCTATAGCTTTAATAATACGTTGGTGTCTCGGTGTTAAAAGTTCCGCCCGCACAATCGGGTCTTCATGATAAATTTGCTCTGCCCAAACGTGGTTATAATCCGGCAGCACGCTTAGATGAAGACTATTTGCGAACGGATAATTAGTATATATATACTTCCATAATTCGCGATCAGCACGCAGATTCAAGAGTAATGCCATATTTTCAAGCTCCTTTGCTTAAAAAAATAATGCCTGTACTAGTTCTATAACAAAAAACTTTCCAAACCAAACATCAAGCTGCCGCCAACCACACTGTCGGCGGCTACCATCTTTATGATAGTAATACTGATGTCCATCCAGACCTCATAGTTCTGGTCTGCTCAATTTGCACTTATGTACCATTTGTTGAAGTGCGTCTTTGCAATTCATAAATGCTACAACAACTTCATTGGAAAAATTATATAACTATCTGAACGCATTTACAACATTATTTTAATAGATGAAAAAACTCTAATCTTGCAACCACATTAGTTGGTAGCCACCCAGCCTAACCGTTTCGTCCCCCCGATATTTAACCCCACTCAGCAAATCCAAATACGCATGACCATAATCAACAGTTATAATACTAGCAAGAGAATCAAGGGTCTGCATTTGGTTTGTTACATTCAGAAGGCACAGAATCCGCTCTGAGCTATCCGGCGCAATTCGGCGTAGCGCAAATATACCGGGTGACGTTTCCAAAATCTCCTGCGCGGCATTGGGATGGAAAGCGACATGTGCTGCCCGTAGGCGCAAAAGCTCAGAATACGCCTCGAAAATCCGCGCTTCTCTTGTCAACGAATCTGCCAGAGCCACTTCCAGTTCGGGCAATTTAAGCTTCTGACGATTAAGCGTGCGAGCGCGTCCGGTTTGAGCAAAGCCCTCCTGCCAACTTGGCGAACCAAACAAGCTGTGAAAATATATTCCCGGCATCCCCTGAAAAGATAGCAATATCGCTTGTGATGCCATAAATCGCTTGATTTTTATTTCCTCGCCCTCAGCAGGATTAGACAATGCGTCAAAATACGTTATGTTAAGTTCATACGGGCTTTGGCTACCATCTGGGTTGTTCTTATAACTTACCTGACCGCCATGTCGCAAAGTAGCCGCCACCAAATTCTCTATCTCGGCATCGCTGAGGATGCCCTTTGCCGGAACTACTCCAATACCATCATGCGAAGCCAAAAAGTTAAAGAAAGTAGTTTGCGTGGAAGGTGCAGCCAACTCTCTCGCCCACTGCCTGAGTTTACTCGAATCTCCTGTTAACAGGGTGTGCAGGGTTAGCGGTACAAGCGGAAACTGGTAAACCATTTGCGCCTCGTTATAGCCATCGCCAAAATAGCCGATATTATCACGGTGCGGCACATTGGTTTCAGTCACCAGCAACGTATCGGGCGCAAGTTCATTCAGCACGGCACGCCACAATTGCACTACCGCATGCGTTTGGGTCAAATGAATACAGTTTGTGCCTACCTCCTTCCATAAATAACCGATGGCATCCAGCCGAATCAAGCTCGCCCCTTTAGACACATAGAATAATAGCAATTCGGTTATGTCAAGTAATAGTTGAGGGTTTCCAAAATTCAAGTCAATCTGATCTGCGCTAAAAGTAGTCCAAACATGTTGCCTGCCGTTGGCAGTTTCAAAAGCCGTTAGCAAAGGCAAGGTGCGAGGGCGAGTTACGCCGGAGAGGTCAAGTTGTGGGTCAGTAATCAGAAAATAATCACGATAGGGTGACTCCCCTTTCAGAAAGCCCTGAAACCATGCGCTACCGGCAGAAATATGATTAATCACCGCATCAAACATCAGCTTGAAATCGCCCTCTATCGCCTCAATAGCGCCCCAATCGCCTAGATGGGCATCAACCTGACGATAATCAACCACCGAAAAACCATCATCGCTGGTATAGGGGTAAAAGGGCAAAATATGTACGCTGTTAATTGAGCCTTTTAGATGACCGATGAGAAATTGATGTAGGGTGGCGAGGGGGTGTTGCCCTTCCTGCTGCACCTGATCTCCATAGGTAATCAGGATTGCATCTTTCTCGCTGAATCGCCCTATTGGTTTGGCGGGACGCTCTTTTAGAAAGGCATATTTCAACAGAAGCTTTTCCAGCGTATCGAAAGTTGCCTGCCCTAACTGCTCGCCGTAAATAAACTCCAGTTTTTGCTTGATTTGCCCGTTTCCAACCATTTTGTTGTTCTCTCCTATTACTACTGTCTTACATTAATATTAGCAAAGTATAGAGCGCATAACAATGGGAATTTATGGTACTTTCGAGTATAATTCCCGGCACACGGATTCATAAAATCATAAGTGGAGTGTACAAATAAATGTGTTATGACGATAAAGCGCAACCACCTCTACCGCCGGGTGCGAGCGGTTCGGCACAGGGCGAAGAATTGGTTCTGGAAGCTGCCGATGGCAACAAATTTCTAGCATTTGCGGCGCATCCTTCTAAGCAGGGCAAGGCTGCTGTGCTGATTTATCCAGATGTTCGGGGTTTGCACAACTTTTATAAAGAATTGGCGCTACGTTTCGGAGAGATTGGTATTACCGCGCTGGCAATAGACTATTTCGGGCGTACTGCCGGGCTAACCTCACGCGATGAATCTTTCGAGTTTATGCCCCATGTTCAGCAATTGCTAATAGACAACTTCTTTCAGGATGTAGAGGCAGGTTTGGATTACTTGCGACAGCAAGGCGATTTTAGCTCGTCTGTATTTGTGGTAGGTTTTTGCATGGGAGGTTCGCTAACGCTGGTTAGTGGTACAAATAAAGAGTTCGGTTTCGCTGGACTGATTCCATTCTACGCTGGGTTAACCCGTAATTTTGGAGGTAGAGGCACTGCCCTTGAACAGGCAGGGGAGGTGAGTTATCCGGTATTGGGCTTGTTTGGCGGTAACGACCCCGGAATCCCTGTAAATGATGTAAAAGCTCTTGAGGCAAAGTTAATCGCCGCCGAAGTTGAAACCAACATCAAAATCTACGAGGGCGCACCTCACAGCTTCTTTGACCGACGCTACGAAGAATTTGCCGATGCTTCTGCCGATGCTTGGAATCAGATATTGAGCTTTATTTCAGCGCATTAATCCAAAAGGCGCACCTTAGCCAAGTGCGCCATACTTTTACTCCTTCTTTACAATTTGAGGGATTGGATTTAACATGTTTTTGTTATTCTTGAAAAGAAAAGATTGACTAAAAATATATTTAACAGGAGTAAAATAAAAAAATGGACGTTTCTATAACCGCATGGTTAGAAGATGGAACCCACAAGTACATTATAAATCATGGGTTGGTTGGCAATATTGGCTCCAGTTCAAAGGCGGAAGAAATTCCTGAAGCCGTAAAAGATGCACACCGCATGATGAGCAGTGGCGAATTAGAGCAAGCGATAAGTCATTTGCAAAATGCGGGTTTTAAGGTAGAACAGGTAAACTGGTGGAAGGACGGGGTATTGGGTAAAGAAGCCAGTTGGATGGAAAAGTCCCCGTCCGGTTACTAAAACTATCAAGCAAACAGGTCGCGCTTATTAAAGCGAGCGGTGGCAAACCGCCACATAGCTTTGCTCTTGGTGAGCCATGCTATGCGTATTCCATGTTTGTTATTCGCCAATATTTGCTCTACCAACCAAGGCGTAACCGTTTCTACTGTATCCGCCAGTATATTAAAGATGCGCTTAACCCTTTCCATATCTTCGGGCTTGGTATCACCCATAAGCAGGTCAGTTATGACCATACCGGGGCTAAGATAGCATACCTGAACTGGCGTATTAGCAGCTTCTTTAATCAAGCCTTTGGTCAGATAGGTAAGCGTGGCTTTGGTCGAACCATAAAGAATCAGCCCTTCACGCGGATCGCTCTGACTTCCCTCTCCCTCCATATTGTAGATTTGACCCGAACCTTGCTTAATCATACCGCGCAAGGCAATTTTTGAGCCGTACATCATCCCTAGCGCATTGGTATGTACTACCTGCTCAATTCTATCAAAGCTGATTTCCCAGAAAGGTATGCGAGACGCGCCAATTCCGGCATTATTTATCCAAATATCCACCTTACCAAAAGCCTTGCTAGAAGCATCCCACAACGCTTCTACCTGCTCATAAGAGCGTACATTGCAAGTTTGCCCCAGCACCTTTTCTTTGCCGAATTGCGCCGTTAGTTTTTGCAGTGCCTGATTTAGCGTTTCCTGATTACTACCAGAAATCATTACCCGGTGTCCGCGCGTTAAAAACTCCTGCGCCATTCCTAAACCGATGCCCTTAGTGCTACCGGTTATGACCACACTTTTCAAAATCGCCCCTCCCAATAGTTAATAGCCATCCTAAAACTTTCGGTATAACGTTTCTGCTACCACAAGCAGTTAAAAAGCTGCTCAACCCTGTTTCAGCCAACGCCAGCGCGAACGAGCGCGTGCCACCAAACCATCCCTCTGTCGTATTTGTTGCAATCTCTCAAATTCAGTTGCGTGGGAGGGAGTGGGAGAAAACCAATTCAAAATGGTTAGAGCGTCTCCAAATTCAGCAATATTCATATATTCAATATCATAATGCAAAGGCAGCAACGCACCCGACGGGTTTAGAGGGCTAATACCGGCAGCCATCAATGCGCCCCAACCGGCATCATCCAGCATCTCAAAATAGGCAGTGTTATTCATATGCGCCAGAATATCCAACCGGGAAAAAAGCACAGACCCGTTGGTTTCAAGCGGGGCAGTTGCCGGGAAAGGCAACCATGCCGGGTCATTCAGTTGTGGTTGTGCGCCGTTGGGCAGCCAAATTTCAGACGCTTCAGGCGGTATTCGCGCCGGGTGTCCCTTAGCATCAACATAAACCCATAAAGTACGCGCCTTTATAGCTGGTAAAGACGCATTATCACCTTCCAACCTAAATTCGTAAGCGCGTTGGGCAGTAACTCGGCTGAAACCAATCGGAAAAGTGACGGTTTGAAGGTTGGCGCACGCTGGAATGGGACGATTAAAATCTATCAAAGTTCGTTTGGCGAGCCAGTTAAACCCCTCCGGCAATTCCACCCCAGCGGCATCACGCCGCGCAATATCCTGCATATAACGCGAGGCAGAAGCAGGCGTAAGGTAGCCAAACAAATCCACCTCATCGAAGCGCACCGAATAGGTAAAATCAAATCTTCTGGTTTTGATTTCGTTTTGTTCCATACCTGTATTATCGCATGCCAGAGACCTGTTCGCAAAAATAGTACACCCCCTAGCAAGCATTCCCTTGATTCCTATTAGAAATGCTTGATTAGCTCGTGGCGCAAATGGGAGAAACCCTCGCGCTGGTAGAAACGCAGCGCATCGCGGTTAGGAGCGTACACCTTGAGGGTGGCGCTGTGAATACGGCGCGATTTCAGCCAATCGTAGCAGTTTTCCAGCAGCAGCGCACCCACGCCCTGCTGTCGCGCATGCTCGGTTACAATTAGCTGTTCGATATAGCCGTAGCTGTCAAGGGTGTAATAATAATCGCGTATGATGCGTACCAGCGCAAAACCCACCGCTTTTTTGCCCCTGAACGCCAGCAAGGCACGTACCGTCTCATTACCGCTATCTCCGTAAAGTAACGCGCTGAGACATTCTTCCATATAGCTGACTTGCGAAGAAGGCTTGAAGGTTAGACCCAGTTCTCCAATGCCAAGCCTTTCGTGATACTCGAAGGTTTCCTGCATCAACGCCCTCGCTGCCTCGCGGTCTTCCGGCGTATCGCGCCCTTGCCTAACAGTGATGCGCTCGTTGTCGCGGATGTTATTTTTTTCCTTGCTACGCCAGAACTTGCCAAACTCAAAACCCATCCGTATTCCCTCCTTACTTTTGGCATTATTATAGGATAAAGTGGCTAAAACTAACAAATTTGTCAAGCGGCTTTGAACTTGATAACATGCCATCTAAACGCATTATGGACTCATCCTATATAACAAGGAGGAATACGAATGACCGAGGTGAAAGCCCCAATATCGGGCACAGTTTGGCAGATACCGGCGGTAATAGGACAAGCAGTTGAAGAAGAAGAAGATTTGATAATCCTTGAGTCCATGAAAATGGAAATCCCGGTAAGTGCGCCCCTCTCCGGCACGGTTCGCGAAATCCGAGTCGAAGCGGGAAATTTTGTGAATCAGGGCGATATTTTGATAGTGCTGGAATAATGCCATGTTTAATAGAATCTTGATTGCAAATCGGGGCGAGATTGCCCGCCGTATCATCCGCACTTGCAAGCGGATGGGCATCGAAACTGTCGCCGTCCACAGCGATGCCGATATGATGCTACCCTTTGTGAACGAAGCCACTTACGCCATCCTAATCGGGCTTGCCCCTGCTCACGCCAGTTATCTGAATATGGAAATCATTCTGGAGGTGGCGCAGCAAGCCGAATGCGAGGCAATTCATCCCGGCTACGGCTTTTTGGCGGAAAATCCCATGTTCGCCGACCGTTGCCAAGAGTTAGGAATAACCTTCATCGGACCCTCGCCCGAAGCGATGACAGCGATGGGCGAGAAAGTGGCAGCACGCGAACTGATGCGCCAAGCGGGGGTGCCTGTCGCTCCCGGCACGTCCGAGCCGATTAGCGATATTGAACTAGCCGTGACACTGGCGGAGGAAATCGGCTACCCGGTGCTGGTGAAGCCGAGCGCGGGCGGCGGCGGCATCGGCATGACCATTGCCAATAACGCCGACAAATTGCGGCAAGGTATCAAAACCGCGCAAGGTCGCGCTCAACGCGCTTTTGGCGACGATTCGGTTTTCATCGAGCGTTATGTGCCGGGAGCGCGGCATGTGGAAGTGCAAGTGCTGTTTGACGCACACGGTCACGGGGTGCATCTGTACGAACGCGAGTGCAGCGTGCAGCGCCGTTACCAAAAGGTGATTGAGGAAACGCCCTCGCCTGCGCTGGTCAATAACCCGGAGTTGCGGCAACGCATGACTCAAGCCGCGCTACAGGCTGCCGCAGCGGTGGGTTATCGCAACGCCGGAACGGTTGAGTTCATTCTAGGAGATAACGGCGAGTTCTATTTCCTCGAAATGAACACCCGCTTGCAGGTGGAGCATCCCATCACCGAGATGACGCTAGGGTTGGATTTGGTGGAGTTGCAATTGCGCGTAGCGGCAGGCGAGCAGTTACCCCTTACCCAAGCCGACCTTGCACCAAAGGGGCACGCCATCGAGTACCGCATTTACGCAGAAGACCCGGTGAGTTATCTACCGCAACCCGGCACCATTAGCCTGTACCAACCGCCCGAATTGAGCGAGTTTGTGCGCCTTGATAGCGGCTACGGCAAAGGTGATACGATTACGCCACATTACGACCCGCTAATTGCCAAACTGGTGGTGTGGGGCGAGAATCGCGCCGAGGCGTTAGAGCGCAGTCGTGTTGCCCTTTCGCAGTTCCAAATCGAGGGTCTCAAAACCAACCTGCCGCTACATTTGCGCTTGCTAGACGACCCCGCTTTCGTCAGCGGCAACTACAACACCGGGCTTCTCAAAGCCTAACTCAAATTATTTAGAAGTGAAATAGTCAGGCAAGGGGTTTCACCGCCCCTTGTTTTGATTCGGGCGCATCTTGTAAGAGCGACCTCCGTGTCGCGATTTCTTGCCTTCCCAAATCCCCCACCGAAAAACCCCACCGCACGAAAGTGAATATGTCAAAAAAAGGATTTGTAAAAACTTTACGCCAGATTGCGGGCGCGTAAATCCCGTAATTGCAGCCCCACCACGCCCGAAATTATCAGCAACGTGCCGAACCATTGCAGCCCGCTCATGCCTCGTCCTAGAAAGAGCAACGAAAGTACGCCCGTCATGGAGGGTTCGAGGGTTTGAATCAGGCTACTAACAGCGGCGGGTAAATACTTCAAGCTGGCATTGAAAAAGGCGTAGCCGCACAGCGAGATAAGCGAAAGGGCAATGAGCAGAAACCAACCGTTCCAATTCAGGGCGTGCGTGAACAGCCCGAAGCCTTCCTGTATTAAACCGAGAGGCGTTAGAACCAACGTAGCGGAGAGAAAGTAGTAAAACAGGTTTATCAACCCACCCCTGCGCTCAGTACGCGCCACCACTTTTCCTATCAGAATGTAAATGGCGAAAACCAGCCCACTGCCCAACCCCATTATTGCGCCGAGCGGACTTTTTATCAGAGCTGCCGGGTCAGTGATGCCCGCCACCAGCCCACAACCGAATAGGATTATTGCAATCGCGATTACCTGCGCCAGCGTCACCTTTTCGCGCAACCATAACGCCCCGCCCACCGCCACGAAAACGGGCGAACAGAATATCAGAGTGGTAGCAACCGCTCCGCCGTTTTCCTGTACCGAACCGTTAAAAAGCAGCGCGAAAATAGCGATTCCCACCAGACCCGCCAGAAAAAACACTCCCATTTCACGCCACGAGACCAATAACGCGCTGCCGGGATAGAGCCTCCGCACCACCACACCCAGCGATAACGTGATGATAAAGGTGCGCCAGAAAGCCAGTTCCACCGTTGTCATGCCGAAATCGCGACTCAACGTTTCTATAAAAAGGGCGGTGCTAGACCAAACCGCCGTGCTGCCAAATGCCCACAGCAAACCTGCTCGGTACTCTTGCGCGTGGCGATGTGCTACGACTGAATCGGCTTTAGCCGTCAAAACGTGGCTCTCTTTCTCAACTTAAACCGAGATACGAACTCAACTCCTCAAAGCGCGAGAAGGTAAAATCGGGGCGGCTGGCGCGTAATTCCTCGAAATCATAAAAATTTGCATTTGCGGAAGGTAGGAAAAGGGCGGTATGCGTGCCTGCGGCTTGCCCTGCTTGCACATCGTAGATATAATCGCCCACGAATAGGGTTTCGCCCGCCGCTTTCCCAAGCTTTGACAGAGCCACCAGCGCCGACTCAGGGTGCGGCTTGGGCTTCTTGGTATCGCTGCTGGTAATAATCGTGTCGAAATATTGCTCAATCTTCAGCCGCCCAAGCGTATAATCCAACGCTTCACGCGGTGAGGAAGTGACTAGACCCAACTTCAGCCCTTTCCGGTGACACGCTTCCAGTATCTCCAACGCGCCGGGGTAAAGCTCCAAATCGGCGAACGCTCGAAAAAAGCCCTTCCCCATATATCCAGCAAACTCTTCTATTGAAGACGCGCCCACTTGCGCCACCGTTTCTGGCAAGGGCTGATACCAGTATTGTACAAAGGCGCGTTCGTCCTCTATCTTTTTATCGTAAAAGCTGAAAGCGTAACGATACGTTTCCATCCATTTCGGTAACGATTGCGCCAGCGTACCATCAAAATCAAACAGAATCGTAGAAAGATTCATTAGAATATGCTCCCGTTAGACAAGAGGTTAAACCCCCTTGATATATTGCGCCCGATTAGCGTCCCAACCGCTCCAAATCTTCGGGTGTATCAACATCTTCATGTATAGCGGGGTCAGCCACCGCAAGCTCAATCACCGCTTGCGGGTGCGCTTTGACTATTTCGCGTCCGCCGCTATCGCCCTGTAACGCTGCCAGTTCGGAAAAGAAGCCACGCCCGAACAACGCTGGATTGCCGCGTTTGCCGTTAAAAGTGGGGAAAATAATTTTATTGTCCGAATCGGGGAGGCTCAGGAAATGGCTAATAAGATTACGCGCCGTTTCTGGATTCACGCGGGGTTGGTCGGCAAGGATAAAAAGAGTGCCTCGACTTTGTGGGTCTAGCGCAGCCACGCCCGTTGCCACCGAAAAGCCCTGCCCTTCTGCCCAACGTGGGTTGAAAACTATTTGCATCGGCACATTTTTTGTGTCTATCGGTCTGATATAGCTATTGAGAATTTCCAACGCTGCTTGCTCTGCGTTGCCTAATACTACAATCACTTCACCAGCGCCCGACAGCAACGCCAGCGAAATTGCCCGTTCCAGCAGAGTAGTTCCGTCCGCCGGGTAACATTCCAGTTGTTTGGGTTTACCGTAGCGCCGAGCCGCACCCGCTGCCAACACCACCGCGCTCACCAACATCACCCGCTTTTCCTTACCTTTCGTGGTAATTCGTAGGGACGCATTCTGATACGCCCGGATTTAACTCAGGGGAGGTTGAACTTCCCGAACTGCTCGCCCCCCACCGTTATCAGCACCTGCTTCTGATACTTGTCGAACTCGTAGAGCGGTTTGCCTTTATCGGGGGGCGGTAGGTTGTCCCACTTGTAACTTTCTTTGACGCTACACCACTCTCCGCCGCTATCGCACTCCCACAGCTTTACCTGTAGCTTGTTGTTAAGCGCGTATGCGCCCATCACCCCATTGTAATCAATTAGCGATTCGATGCGGTAGGCGTGGTCGGGCGTGCTGAAATCGTAAGCCAACGTACCCTGCCCGGTATATGCGCCTGTCCCAATGAAAAAACAAATAATGCCCAAAAAAGGCAACGCCGGACGCACAAAGACAAAGGCAGGTTTGGGTATAGGATAACAGTATAGGGCAATGAGGGCGGGAAAAAGAAGCAAGAAATTGACGATGCCAGCCGTCAGGGTGAGAGATTTGCCGCTACTATAGAGCCAAAAAGGGATGCTGCCTGTGCCGCTATAAGCAGGCTCAACCCACAATTTCGCTACCAGCGCGGTTGCCAACGCAAAAACAAAAGCGAGAAGTATTACCGCTGTTATATTTTTATCGAGCCTGTACCACATACCACTTTCTGTTTTCTAGTTCAAATACCAGTACATTAAGTTTGAGCTAAACGCGCCTAGTATAGCACATACATAGGCGATTAATAGGCAGTCGCAAAGTCCCTTTCTCTCCTCTAATCCAGCGGATGCAGCAAGTTAATGCCCTAAAAACGTCTCTCGCAACTACCCTGAGCAATGAAAAATAAAGGTTGCGAGTGTCTCAAAAAAAGAATATACTAAAAATCGTCTTCTGGGGAGGAAGACCGGGGAGGGTCAGTTCGCCATAGTTACACACCTCACTCTTATACAAAAACTGCCATACCACCACAGAACTGCTCACTTCCGTGAAAAAGGCGCATGGGATGCGTCAAAATTGAGAAAGGAGAAGCAGAGTGACGTTAAATTCTGCCGCTGAAAAAATCGTCAAAGCCGCTATCAGAGAAATGGAATCACTTGCGGCATTTGACCCTGAAATATTTGATGCCATTAAGAAAGAAGAAGCTCGCCAGAAGGACAAAGTCGAGCTAATTGCCAGCGAGAATTACACCAGCCGCGCGGTATTAGAAGCGCAAGGCTCGATAATGACCAACAAGTACGCCGAAGGGTATCCTGCCAAGCGTTACTATGGCGGTTGCGAGTATGTGGACTTAGCCGAAACGCTTGCAATTGAACGCGCCAAAAAGCTCTTTGATGCAGCATGGGTAAATGTTCAGCCGCATAGCGGCGCACAAGCAAACATGGCGGTATATTTCACGCTCCTAAAACCGGGCGATACCATAATGGGTATGAACCTTTCACAAGGTGGACATCTTACACACGGTTCTCCGGTCAACTTCAGCGGCAAGCTTTACAATGTTATTCCCTACGGTGTCAATAAAGAAACGGAAGCAATTGATTACGAGGAACTAGCGCAACTGGCGGAACAACACAAACCCCGCGCCATTATTGCAGGGGCAAGCGCGTACGCCCGTACCATTGACTTCAAGCGATTCCGCGAAATTGCCGATAGCGTAGGCGCATACCTAATCGTAGATATGGCGCATATCGCTGGTTTGGTAGCGGTTGGCTTGCATCCAAGCCCGATTCCTTACTCGCATGTGGTCACTACCACTACCCACAAAACCCTGCGAGGACCACGCGGGGGCATGGTACTTTCCTCTGACCCTGCGCTAGGCGAGCAAATAGATAAAACCGTCTTTCCGGGCATGCAAGGCGGACCTTTGATGCACGTTATCGCCGCCAAAGCGGTAGCCTTCAAAGAAGCGTTACAGCCCGAATTCCGAATTTACGGTGAAAATGTTATCAAAAACGCCAAAAAGATGGCGGTGACTCTTCAAGATGAAGGTTTGCGAATTGTTAGCGGCGGAACCGACAACCACCTAATGATGGTTGACCTGCGCCCGGTTGATGTAACTGGCAAAAAAGCCCAACTAGCGTTGGACGAGGTAAACATCACCGTTAACAAGAATACGATTCCCTTTGACCCTAAATCGCCTTTTGTAACCAGCGGCATCCGTGTCGGTACGCCCGCCACCACTACTCGCGGTTTTGGTGAGAGCGAAACCGAAGAAATCGGGCGAATCATTGCCTTCACCCTCAAGAATCTTGATAGCGAAACCGCTTACGAAGAAGCGCGGCGGCGCGTTGCAGCAGTGGTAGAGAAGTTCCCTGTTCCGGGTATTGACTAATTTATGAATAGCTGGGGCGAACGAGCAGTTCGCTCCTTTTTTTACAGGATATTGTGCAATGGATGGATTATTTGTATCGTCTCACCCCTTAATTCACCACAAATTGACTATTCTTCGAGATGTTAACACCGAGCCTAAACGCTTCCGGGAAGTGGTTTACGAAATAACCATGCTGCTCGCCTACGAAGCATCCGAGGATTTACCCACGCGGGAAGTTATAGTTACTACCCCATTGGAAAATACCCCAAGCCGTGAACTGGCTACCGTAATCGGACTGGTGCCAATCTTGAGAAGCGGTTTAGGCATGGTTGGGGCAATGCTCGCGTTGATACCAAGTGCGAAAGTCTGGCACATCGGCTTGTACCGCGACCACGATACGCTACAGCCCGTGCAATATTACAACAAGCTGCCCACTAACAGCCCAACCGAACTGTGTCTGGTACTCGACCCGATGTTGGCTACTGGCGGTTCGGCGGTTGCCACCATCTCTATCCTAAAAGAATGGGGCGCACGAAAAATAAAGTATATGGGGCTGATAGGCGCACCCGAAGGAGTGCAAACTCTACGCGATGCCCACCCGGATGTGCCAATTTACCTTGCAGCGTTAGACGACCACCTGAATGAGCATGGCTACATCGTGCCGGGTCTTGGCGATGCCGGGGATAGACAATTCGGCACAATATAGCGAGAGAAACAATAAGGTTTCGGGTCTAATACTACTAACCAGATTCGTGCTTTTTGATAGCTTGCTCGAAAAGCTACAACCCTTGTTACCCGTCCGAAAGCGCTTTGAAAACTAGCTTGCCGTTCATCTTTGAAAATGTTAAACTTATGTAGGCAAATTTTAAGGTGAGCCAACGTTGGTAGGGTTTCGCCTTTTTTATTTGAGGTACTTTCAAAGCTCGGATCTCAAGCAGAAATAGTCTTGCCCGCTGGCTTGAAAAAGGAGTTTTGGAATACTTCTTCTACTATTAACCAACCAATAGCAGAAGGAGATTTCACCTATGCCTATAACAGCAGTAATCGGCGCTCAGTGGGGCGACGAAGGCAAAGGCAAATACGTTGATATTCTGGCGCAGGATGCTCAAATTGTAGCTCGCTTTAACGGCGGTAATAATGCCGGGCATACCGTTATCAATGAACTGGGTACATTCAAGCTGCATTTGCTCCCCAGCGGCGTTTTCAACCCAAAGGCTACCTGTATTATCGGACCCGGTGTTGTGCTAGACCTTGCCGGTATAGCCGAAGAAATCAATACCCTTGATAAAGCCGGAGTCCCGCTCAAAGGGCGGTTATTTATTTCGCCGCGCTGCCATTTAGTAATGCCCTATCACCGAGTTCTGGATAGGCTTTATGAAAGCGCAAAAGGACATCTCAGCACCGGCACAACCGGTAGAGGCATCGGGCCTACCTACGCCGATAAAGCCGGATACAACGGGTTGCGCCTCGCCGATTTGCAACGCCGTACCCTTTTCATCGAAAAGCTCTCAACCCAAGTTTCCATCAAAAACCGTCTGATTGGAGCTTTGGGGGGTGAACCTATGGATGCCGACAAGATTGCGGACGAATATTTTGAATATTTCCGCATTCTCCAGCCCTTTATTAAGGAAACGTTTGGGCTGCTACAAGACGCGGTTAAAAGTAACCAGAATATACTGCTGGAAGGGGCGCAAGCAACCTTGCTCGATACCGATTGGGGTACTTACCCATTCGTTACCGGCAGCAGTACGTTGGTATCTGCCGCGACTCCCGGTTTGGGCATCTCGCCCCGCGCCATTGAGCGTATCATTGGGGTATGCAAAGCATATACCACCCGCGTTGGTAACGGACCAATGCCCACCGAATTGACCGATGAGACAGGAGATCGTATTCGCCAAATTGGGCGCGAATACGGCACCAGCACCGGACGACCGCGCCGTTGCGGTTGGCTAGATGCCGAATTAGTGCGCTTCACTGCCGCCCTTAACGGCTTCACCGAACTAGCGTTAAGCCTGCTAGATGTGCTGGATACTTTCCCCGAAGTTAAAATCGCTACCGCTTATGAATGGGGCGGACAAAAGGCGCACTATTTCGAGGGAGACGCAGTATTCCTCGAAGAATGCACCCCGGTTTACGAAAGTCTGCCGGGTTGGGAAAAGGATATTCGGGGAGTCAATCGCTGGAGTGACTTGCCGCAGGGCGCAATCAGCTACATTGAGCGCATCGAGCAGATAACAGGTGTGCCTGTTAGTATGATAGGCACAGGACCTGACCGGCGCGAAACCATTATCCGCTAAATAACCCAAATCAAAAACAAGGGGCATAAAAAGCCCCTTGCTTGAAATATCTTTCCTGAAGTGAAATACTCTCTTAAATCAGGCTTGCCAGACGCTTGATTCCTTCCTCAATTTGCGCCGGAGTAAGCGCACAAAAGGGTAAGCGCACAAAGCGTTCGCCTGTATCAGTGCCTTCTTCCAACAAATCGGCAAAGAAACTGCGCCCATCGGTCAATACCAAACCCTTATCCTTCGCCTGTTTTAACAGGTCAACCATGTTGCCTTCACCGGGTAGGTTCACGCTTACAAAGAAGCCCCCTTCTGGTTCGGCAAAAGGCACGCCCGGCAAATATTTCTTGATTGCCGCGATGGTAGCGGAAAGGCGCGGCGCATAAAGTTCTTTTAGATAAGCAAGGTTAGTATCGAAATAGCCGCTCTTAAAAAACTCCACAACCGCCGCTTGTGTCGGCAGCACTGGAGCTAAAATTGTTTCTTCCATCAAATCACGCAAGCGCGTAACTAAATCTGCCGGAGCAATTGCATAGCCAACCCGCAACGCCGGGCTGATGAGCTTACTAAAAGAACTCAGCGTTACAACCCGCTTCGGGCTAATATCGCGCAGCAACGGCACAGACTCACCACTGTAGCGCAAGGTGCGATACGGCACATCTTCAAGCAACCAGAAATCGTGCTTTTCTGCCAATTCCACCAGTTTCCGGCGTTTCGCCTCCGAAGTAGTAACCCCCGCCGGATTCTGAAAATCAGGAATGACGTACATAAAAGCCGGTTTATATTGTTGCAACGCCAGTTCCAGCTTTTCAAGGCTTACCCCATCCAAGTCGAGCGGAATGCCGATTACAGTAGCACCACGCCTTCGGAAAGTACGAATAGCACGGTCGTAGCTAGGTTGCTCTACCAGCACTGTATCACCCGGCTTGATGAATAACGCAGCCAGTAAATCCTGCAAATGTAGCGAGCCATTGCCGATTATGACTTCATTTTCGGTTAAGCCGTATTGCTCCCCGATTAATTTGCGAAGCGGTAGGTAGCCGCCATTATGCCCGTATTGCAAAACTACTTTCGCATCCGGTCCGCTCAAAACAGTATGCAAGCAATCGCTTAGCAGCTTTGCGGGCAAGGCTTCCGCCGCAGGAACGCCGCGTGTAAATAATATTTGCTCGGTCTCAACCGTGCCTGACATGCTTAATCCTCCTACTTTTCAGGCAAGGGATTTAAATCCCTTGTTTTTTTGCTTTCTGTTCAACCCTGCCCATAAATTTGGCATTATCAATTATAAAGCGTTCGTGTACCCCTTCGCCCACCTTTTCTACATCATCGTAGGCTACCACCTTAAAAACCAAGCGGCGGCCATCTATTTCCGCTAGTTCAGCCTCTGCCCGTATCTTGAAACCAACCGGAGATGCCGCGATGTGCTTTACTTCTACCAATGTCCCGACCGTACTAAAACCCTCCGGCATAGCATTTTGCACCGAGTGCCATGAAGCAGTTTCCATTAGCCCAATCATGTTCGGAGTAGAATAAACCCTTGCCAATCCGCTACCGAAAGTAGCGGCAGTGTTGGCATCCACTACTTCAACCTCAACGCTGGCTTTCATACCCACCTTCAAAGTTTGCTCCGGCGACACGTCTTTGTTTCCTCCTGAATCGTAATTCTAGTAATGAATCTGAGCATCTTTGCACTATTTAACCTCAACGGTTAAAGCTGTTCTCCATTATATCACCGCTATAAGCGTTCAACACAACCTGACGATTGTAAGCAGAGCTTACTCCAAACCATGCCGGTATCTTTTTATTATCTTGAGTCTGGTATAGTTGCAAAATAAAGGTATCAACAGGGGTTTGCGCCGAGAAACCGCGTGCCACTAACCGTTGTGCCGCTATGTTACTATCGAGTGTTTTAGTTATGTCAATTTGACCTGCATCACTGAGCAGTATCGGTTTCTGGGTATCATCCACACGCAATATTCCTCGTGCCGAGTCGTAAGCTATTACCCACATTTTCATAACATCGGGTTGTACAAAGTACAAATTCCAGACAACGTGGTCTGCCCCAAATTGATTGGTCTGCGCCAAAACCAAAGTTGCGGCAGGTTGTTCTATTCTGGAAAACGCTCTAGCATAAGCCTCTTTAAACGAGCCTCGCGCCTGACTTAAAATTCCCAAACTCGAATTAATCGGAACGGATGTATAAGTTGGCAGAATATAGGGAGTGCTGGTAACGGTTGGCGGAGGACGAAAAGGCGTAAAAGTAGGCAACGGAGTAACAGGGGTAGGGCTAGGGAAAACTTCGGTGGGGGTAAGCAACGGAGTTTGGATAGTGCGTAGGGTAGGAACAGGCGTATTAACGGTTTCCCCGCAAGCAGCCAGCAGCATAAGACAAAAAGTGAAGGCAAAAAGTAACCTTGAATACCGCATTGCTCATTCCCTAGAAATCATTGCGAAGAATTTGCCCATTATAAGCGTTAATTACTAACTGCTTACCCTGTGGCGCATTGGTCATAATAAAACTGGGCTGCCGTGTAAGCCCATCCAGTTGGAAATTTACCACATCTACCGGAATATTAACTCGTAGCCCTGCCGCCTCAACTCGACTGACCAGTTCATCGCCATCCAGCACTCGCGCCATATCAAACTGCCCCACATCCGATAGCATAGTGGAAGCCACTTCTTCAAGCTGTAAATCGGGTTGGGCTTGCTCAGAACGCGCATCGAAAAGCGCACGCCAAGTTTTGCGCCCCTCCAACCATGAGAAATAAAAAGTCCAAGTAGTACGTTCCGGTTTGAGATTTTGGGCTGAAGCAAAAACAATCACTGCCTGTCGCTGCAAAAGTTGAACCCGTGCCAACGCTTGTCGATAAGCAAACTGGAACGAAACCCGGCTGGTACGCAATGACCCTATTGTGGTTTGTCCAGAACTGGTATTAAGAGTTGGCGTAGGGCGAACTCCGCTAGGCTTACCGCTCCCGCCGCTTGGGATTGAGTTACCCGGTCCGGGCGTTCCAAAAATTTGCGCCATCAAAGTAGGGTCAGCATTAATAAAGCCTCGATTAGCGTCATCATCGCTCTGAAGCGTTGGTGTAGGAAGTGGCGTATAGTAATTAAGCGAAGCGGTGGTGGTAGTGCGTACGCCAATTGCAATGGTAGCAGCAGGCGAAACATTATCAAAATTGGCAGGAGTTGGAGGCGGTGTCGGAGGGATATAAGATGAGCGGGTAGCAAATTCTTCACCACAAGCAGCAACCAAAAATAAATTTAACCACAAAGTAAAGACGGTGAAAATTAGCCTTTTTCTCGCCTTATTCGGCGAAATACTTCGCTGTAAACCTGATACTACCGATGGCATAGGCGTTGCAAAATTTAGCCCCTATAGAATCTGCCCGACTAACCGGATGAGTTGTACAGGGCTGAAGGGCTTGGTCATAAAATGGTCGGCTCCAACTGCTATCGCCCGCGCACGGTCACTACCCTGACCATGTGCAGTTAGCATTACAATTACTATCCCGGCAGTATCGGGGTCGGCTTTCAGCTTCTCGCAAACTTCAAAGCCGGTTAAGCCCGGCATTGCCACATCCAGTAGTAGTAGTTCGGGCATTTCGCGGCGAGCAATTTCCAGCGCTTCCAAACCATCGGACGCTTCCAGCAAATCCGCGTCTTGTGAAGCTAGAGTTTCGCGAGTTAGAAGACGCAAGGCATCCTCATCTTCAGCTATAAGTATTTTAGGTTTTTTATTCATTTGCGCTTGGCAAATCGCCTTTCCAGCCAACTCAGGGCATCGCTAAGCATTCTAAAACGGCTCAAAATAGTAAGCAGCCTGACCCGGTTGTTCTTCTACTCCCACCTCAATAGCTTGGAGCAACTTTGTTTCCGGGCGGTTTAATTCTAAAATCCGCTTACGAATACAGCCAGTTAAATAACGCGCCAACTCTTCGGCGGTGGTGTTAAGCACCGGCAGCATAACTACTTCGGCAACCGGGAAAACATAGCGGCGATTCTGGTAAAGCGCCTCTAATTCTTCTCCGGTTATATTATAACGCAATTGCTGGTTATCGCGTGCCAGCAACATTTTGTGATTTAAAGCATTACATTCCAGCCGCACTAGCGGTTTTAAATCACTAAAATTATAGAGAAAGGCATCTGCGCCGCTCTCACCCTCCAGCATAACCTCTACCCGGTAATTATGCCCATGCAAAGATTCGCAACGTCCACTCGTGGTTATAAAGTGAGCCGCGCTAAAATCGAAATTTTCTTTATAAACCTTAATCCGGTATCCCATTCAACCCTTCTTTAAGAAATTAGCTGCATCAGCAAATTTTTGCGTTCCGAAAGCGATTTCCCACGCAAATCGGCTATGCCGTTCTCGGTTACGATAATTTGTGCCAAATGACGTGGGGTACTAACTGGCGTACTCGCCTTTAAGTGCGGTACGATTCGGGGATGCCCTTTTGCTGTAACACTCGGCAGGGCGATTATCGAAAGACCGTTTTCCGCTCCCCACGCCCCAATAACATAGTCAAGTTGTCCGCCAACCCCCGCTAGTTGCCAATCACCCACAGCTTCAGCATTCACCTGACCCCAGTAATCAACTTCAATCGCCGAATTAACCGATACAAAGTTCGGTAATTGTGCAATATGCGCCGGATTATTGGCGACATCAATCCCCTGCAATTCGATAGCGGGATGCTCATGGGCGTAGTCGAACAGGCGTTGAGTGCCGATTAATAGAGCGGTAACGCTCTTGCCCTTATCAAAGGGTTTATTTTGATTTGTCACCGCCCCCGATTCCAGCAACTCGATTAACGGGTCGGTAATTGCGCCGCCGTGAATACCCAAATTCCGGTGTGATTTGAGCAAACGCGCCACCTGTTCTGGCACTGTGCCAACCCCCAATTGTACCGTTGCCCCATCTCCAATCAGACTAGCTACATTTACCGCCACGCGCCGCTCTAAATCGCCCGCCTCCAATGGAGGAACTTCCAGCAAAGGGCGGTCACTTTCGATAACGGCTGCAAATCTATCAATATGTACCCTCAAGCCGTTAATGCGCGGCATTTGGTGATTCATTTCGGCAATAAGCAAAGGCACGCTATCCACCAACGCTTCGGCATAATCCGCGCTAGGTCCGAGTGAGCAATAGCCTTCCGCATCCGGTACAGATACCTGTAAAAAAGCCGCATCCAGCTTTAAATAGCCTCGCCGAATTAGACCCGGTACTGTTGAAAAACTGGCAGGAACATAATCCACCAACCCGGCGTGTGCTGCGTGCCTTAAAGAGGGATGCGGGAAAAAGCTTTTCAGATGCAATTTGCCTTCGCCTAAAAGGACGGTATCGGCGTAAAGAGGCGGGGGTGAACCTGCTCCCCGGTAAGTAAGGGCATATAGAGTCGCGCCGCTCAGCGGTGTAACGCCAGAGCGGAGAACACCCACAAGACCTTCCAATAAAGATTGAGGCTCGGCACAGGCAGAGTGAAGCGCGATTATAGGGGCGGGAGGCAATAGCTCCAGACATTCGTTAACGGATTTGAGCAGGTTCAAAGGTATTGTTTCCTCTTTTTTAGGGGCATTATACCCGTGTATATAAAATAATACAACGCCGAGGGAAACGACTCGGCGTTGTTGCGAAACGAACAACGAAAGGAGATTTAACAAATATTGAGGGATAAATTCTATGGAGTAGTACGGAGATACTGATTGGCTCAACCAGTTTTGATAAAGCCTATGTACTTTCCAATTGAATTATTACACTTCAACATTACAAAACAAATTACAACGGTATTTAGTTTTTTTTATTAATAATTATTAAACTCTATTTGATACTTCCCGGTCTGTTGCAAAAAAAAAAGGTTGAGGGCAAACGAGAGGGTAAAGCCTAAGCATTTAATGTGGCTAGTACGAAAGTAATGGGTTTGCTAGTGCAGCAAAGGTTCTCCAATATGACACAGTCGCAACATCATTTTGACTATGCCTTTAGTAAGCAGTTGTTTTCAATTTCCTAATGAAGCTTTGTTTTTTCTATACTTTCTTGCATATCTACGCTACCCCTCGCCATCGGGTAGCAAAGGGGTTAAAGCGCGATAGTTATGCCAGAGTCTAGTAATGAATGTTAACGTGTGAACCGATACTAAGGAAGTTCCAAGCGTAAAAGCTCTCGTCCAAGCCCATATTCACACAGCCATGACTTGCCTGATAGCCAAAGCTAGAACGCCACCAAGCATAATGTAACGCATGCCCTTCGCTGGTGAAATACTGAGTGTACAGCACATTGTATAGGTCGTAATAATCCTCAGTACCGATGTCACCACCCTTCATGTGTTCGTTCGGAATACGGCTGAAGATGGCGAAAGTACCCACCGGGGTTTCGTGTCCCGGCTTACCTGATACTACTAATATAGTTTTGATGGGAGTGTCACCTTCCATAAAAGTAGCATTAAAAGTGGTCAGATTTACATCAACCCAGTGTTCCCAAATGCGAGTATCTTTGGTTACTGACATTACGCTCGGATCAAGTCCACTTGCTTGAGTGCTAACTTTACGGGCGGCTGCCGCCAACGGACCGAGTTCTGCCAATTTCACGCCAAAGCTTGGATGAAACAGGAGTCGCGCCCTTTCAAAATCCTGCGCTGCTACCCATGTATCACCTACCAATAGAGGATATTCCTCGCTGATGGGATAACCGAAAAAGTATAAGCCGCCCTGCGTATTCCAAAATTGCTGGAATCCACCACCTAGGCTATGTTTGGTAGCTTCAAAGTAAACTCGCGAATCACCATTTGGCAAAGCGGCAATCGGTTGGTAAGCGGGATTAGCCCGTTCTTCCGGTGAAGCAACTGAATATAATTCAGTACCGAGCAAGCCCAAACTTGTCTCCCATTGCGTTCCGGCTAAATCAGGGTGGTATTCCATACGCGCTTTTTGAAAATACTGCACCGTACGTCCATTTTCGGTAAGTTCATCGGTTACAGGACAGCCAAACGAGTCGAATTTGCCGTTCATTTGCCAGAAGCGCAAGAAACCGTAGCTGAGATAGTGACCACAATCGGAAAAATAGATTTTATCCGGGTTGGGGGTGGGCGAAAAATTATTAGCGTAGGGTATAGTGGGTACGAAGGATTTAACCTGATTAACAATCGGTGCAGAAGTATTTGAACCTGTCTCCGAAGCCGCAAAGGTCGTACTAATTCCGTTAGTAATTATCAACATAAGGGCAAACGCCAATAGCCAGCGATATTGTTTAGCTAGTAAGGACACCGATGCAACCTCCAGTTATTATTTCTCAATTTTCCGCTTAAAACTAGACAGGGAATTTAATAGGCAAGCAGATTATTTTCTTGCCAAAAACAATTTTGCAAGCGAAATCCAATATTAATATTTTGCAAATCTTATATGAAAACGGCTACCCAATGAGCTTCTGGGATGCCGCCTATATAGTATAGCAGTTTTTCAGATAAACCGCATTATTTTTGTAATTTTCGAGTAGCTGCGCCAGTTTTGCTCTTTTGACCAATTATAACCGCTTACCAAATTGTACTTGCTTTTTGACCTAGTAAAGGAAAAAGGGCATTTTACTTTTAGTGATATACTGGCAGGTGTCAGAATAGCTTTGTGGTATGTGGTTGTGGATTTAGTTTTCATACATTACCTTCTGACCATGAGTTTTGTTGAATGCCTCGTGCTGAGCTAGACCTTATAGCTTTTGCTATTTGTTATTAACTTATTTTTGTGCAAACGCAAGCTTAGAGATTTTGCCATGAAACCGCTGGAACTAGCTATCCGAAAACAACTCAAACGCTTCACCCTACAAGCAGAATTGAGCCTGAACGAAGAAGAAGCCAGAGTGCTGGTGCTTTTCGGAGCAAGCGGCAGCGGCAAAAGCGTAACGCTCAAGTGCATAGCCGGAGTTATAGAGCCGGATGCGGGTTATATATCCATCTCCGGCAGGGCAGTTTTCGATAGCCGTCAAAACCTGAGCGTAAAGATTCAGAAACGCAATGTCGGATATGTGCCTCAAAATTACGCTCTTTTCCCACACCTTACCGTTGAGCAGAATATAGCCTTTGGTCTGCACCACGAAGAACGGATAGCTACAACAAAGCGCGTGCGCGAGTTATTGGGCTTGATGCAACTTGACGGGCTGGAAAAGGTTTATCCGCGCCAATTATCGGGTGGGCAACAACAAAGGGTCGCTTTTGCCCGCGCCCTTGCGCCACGCCCTTCTATTTTGCTGCTAGACGAGCCGTTCTCCGCTCTTGATGTCAATATCCGCGCAGAATTGCGCCAAAATTTAGCTCACCTCAGCCGTGACCTCGCTATTCCGGTGGTATTTATCACCCACGACCTCGAAGAAGCCTATATGCTGGCAGACAAGTTGGCGGTATTGGATAAGGGGCAGCTTTTGCAGAGCGGTAGCCGCGACCAGATTTTTTATCACCCTGACAACGAACGAGTAGCCCGGTTATTAGGTATTCGTAATATAATTGCAGGGAAAGTTACAGAAGTGAACAGCGACAAGCGGGTTGCACTGATAAATTGTAACGGGCTAATGCTAGAAGCCGCCATTGGACAAGAGCAAGTGATACCGCAACCGGGAACTAAGCTTAAAGTGTGCTTGCGCCCTGAAAATCTGGAACTTATACGCACTGGAGAGGAAGTAACCTTGAATAGTTTTCGGGGAATCATTACCGAAGAAGTGGCGCGAGGTTCGCTATACACGGTTTATTTTGCCCCGCTTGCCGGAGATTTGACGGTATTTCCTCCACTCGAAATAGAATTACCTGCTCGCCAGTATCTTGCGCTCAAGAGTATGGATTCTGGACAATGGCAAGTCAGGCTCGAAGCCAGCGCCGCCCATTTAATCTTTCCGGAGGTTCTAAGTGACCAAAGTTGAGAACGAAACTAAAGGAAAAAGCAAAAAATCACCGCTTCAACCCGAACGCCCCGCCACTGAATTTGCCTTGCTAGGGTTATTGTGCGAAGGAGCAAGTCACGGCTACGAACTAACGCGCCATTTCAGCGAAGATACCGAACTGGCACAGGTATGCCAACTTGAAATGAGCTTGCTATATGCTTTGCTCAAAAAGTTGGAAAAGGAAGGTTTGGCGTTGGGTCATGAAGAGCCAGTAAGCGAACACAAAACCCGCCATGTAGTTGAGTTGAGCGAAGAAGGCAGACAGGTGTTTGAGAAATGGCTGGCACAACCCGTAAAACGCACCCGTGAAATGCGTCTCGATTTTCTCGTCAAGCTCTATTTTGCGCGGAGACGCGGCAGCAATATAGCAATTGCGCTGGTGCAACGCCAATACGATTACAACCTCAGTTTGCTAAACCATCTTAAGGAAGAACGTAAGAAATCGCAAAACCAAGAAAGTAATATTTACAAAAGGTGGGTGCTAGAATTCAGAATAGAACAGAATGAAGGCTCGTTGCGATGGTTGGCTTCTTGCCAGAAAGAGCTTGCCGGAGAATAAAAAGGGGGCGACCCATTGGAGTCGCCCGACAAAACACACGACACACGGCTTAAAAGGAACAGATATTAGGCTTTTAAGATTGAGATGGGGGCAGACGCGGACGCAACATTTTAATGAGCATCCATATAGCGCCACATGATTTCTGTTTGAAAAAAGGTAATCCGATAAAGGCTTCTATTCCCAACCACCTGTAGTTAAAACCCAATATGCTAAATATGTGTGTACCTTTACATTATCCGCTATACTACTTTTGTATCGAGTAGCTTTTACTACAAAAAAGGGGTTTAACCTATATTTTTCTCAAGAGTATATGACAAACTATTTAGATAATTTTAAGGGCGCTTTACTGGGCTTCAGCTTGAATAGTTCCGGGCAAACGAGCGCGGTTTTCGAGAGCCTTTACGCCGGGTTGTGTACGGGGCTGTACAAGGTCTTTGCGCCACTAACAGACGAGGATAAGGCGTTGGCGCGGCAACCCACCGACCCGCTAAAGGTGTCGCTGGCGTTGGGAATTGCCGACTCTGCCCAAGCAGCATTAGTTTTTGAAAGCCAAATATTATTGGGACATGCCGTGCGTCTGATGTGCCTACACGAATTATTACCAGAAGATTTGATGAGCGCAGTTATTGACTTTCTGCCGCCCGGCGGCATTTTTGATAATCCGTTGCGGGCGAAGTTGCTGGCGGCTCAAGATTATCTGGAAGAGCGGCAAACGCTGGTAGATAACATGCTGGCGGGCGATTTGGAACTGGATTTGTTGGAAATTGACAGGCGGAATGCCAAACGTTGTGGGGCGGGCGCAAATATCGAAGAAGCCGTAGCGGCAGCTTTTTACGCCGTAACCGCCCGCAAGGATAGCTTTGAAGAGGCAATTACGGTAGCGCTTGCAGCAGGAAACCCTACCCTAAGCGCCTCTATATGTGGAGCAATTGCCGGGGCATATCACGGAATAAAGGGCATCCCCGCTGAATGGTTGGACAAATTAGAGATTCGGGCTATAATCGAGAAAACTGCACGTGAATTGCATGCCAATTCATTTAAAACCATCGAAAAGGATATGCTATGAGTGACAACAGCAGCGCTATTGAAGCCACTATTTCGGCTATCGTAGCACGTATAGAGCAAAAGAACGCTGCCCGCGAAAAGGCTTTAGCCGAATCGCGTCAGGTAATTCGCAACGCCGCTAATTCAATCCGGGCGCTACATCGCCACGAGTTTGAGCAGGCTGCTGAAATGTTGGAGCAAGGGCGTGCTTTATTGCTTGGCTTGAAAAATGTCCTGTCCCTTTTCCCGGATATATATTGGGCAGGTTATGTACAGGACGCGCAAAAGGAATATTCGGAAGCTCGCCTGACCTATGCGCTGGTTCGTGGGGAAGTTTTGCCTTTGCCAGAAACGTTGGGAGTGGAAGATGCGCCCTACCTGAATGCGCTTGCCGAAGCCGCCAGCGAACTGAGACGCTATATTCTTGACCTTATCCGGCATGGCGCAGAACACAACGAAGAATGCGAAAAATTGCTGGAAATGATGGATGAAGTGTATAGCCGCCTAGTCACGGTAGATTACCCGGATGTGCTTACTGGCGGGTTGCGCCGTACTACCGACCAATTGCGCGGAGTGCTAGAACGCACCAGAGGCGATCTGACCCTTACCCTGCGCCAGCGCGTGCTTGAGCTTGCTCTCGCAAGATATAACACGCCTATAGATGGAAAACCAAACCCTGAGTAATTCAAGCAAAAACCGTATAAAGGATACGGCAAGAATATGGAAGCTACTAATGTTTCAGTGCAGAAACCAAATGAATTGCTCGATGCGCTAAGCCGAGCAGTAGATGAAATATGGGATGTGCCACACCTGTGTATCGGTCCGATGGGACGACCCCGCCCTTATCCTCTTTTTGCCCTTATCGGGGCAACCGCTACCGAACCAGAAAAAGGGCATGCTTTTATCTCTAATACTTTTGACCGTATGCTAGAATTAGCCGCTTTTGACAAAGAGGCATTGACTCTGCAAACCGCTATCCTGTATTACCGCCCCGGTCTATGGGTTGAACAATATAGCTGGGATTTTAACCTGCAAGACCTTGAGCGATACATACGCCACGCTAAAGGGGAAATTATCCAAGCCGTGTTGGGGCTGTGGTTGCGCCATAACACTTCAAATGCCAGTTATGCGCTGATGAACGAGCGTATATCTCACCTCCTGCATGACTCTGCAAACCACCTCAAACCAGACCTTTACAAACCCGCTTTGATTGACCTGATTTTGAGTTTGCTGGAAGATACATCGCTGGAAGCTTCGGAAATAATCCAACAAATGATTGCCGGAGCGATGGGCATTGCAAAAGTGGGGTCGGTGGAAGAACCCGAATTGAGAAAATACTATCCTCAGATATTTTATCGGCTGTGGAAGGAAAAGCTTTTCGACTATCCCAAATACAAACAGGCTATTTATGCTCTTCCCGGCGTAATTGAAGACCTTAATCCCACTCCCTGCAATAACACATTACCGGATGTCTATCGCGACCTACCCGCCGATTTCGTGGCACTTTTGAAAAGCTTCGGGCGTTCGCTGGCAGTAGAGTTGGTCGAAAAGATAACGCAGGGAGATGAGCAAGCAGCAGCGTTACTCAAACTATACAATGACCTACACGGCAGCGAGTGGCTGTTGATGGCGTGCGCCTATATTGAGGAAAAGAAGTTGGCGCATTTGCCCCCTTCCAATCGCTGGCGCACCAACAAAAGCCCTGCCAGCGCCATCGTTAAATTGTGCATGGCGCTGCACAACCCTGACGAGGATAAGGCGCAAGCAATCGAGTTTTTAAGCCAATATCAGGCAAAAACCCTGCTCGAAGCATTACCCTACGCCCATGATTTTCAAGGCTGGATTTGCGAAGCGTTGGGCTGGCAGGGCGCGGCGGAACTTGTGCGTCTTGTGGAACACAACATCACCGATGAAGATTTACCGCACATTTCCAAACAGCATTTCGAGGCAATTTACGATACTTTTTACTACCATTTCCCCACCCGGCGCAAATTATTGGATCAGTTCAAAGCCCAACTTTAAGTATCAGGCAAAACGCAGAAATTGCATTAGCTCCTGATAGTGGCTAAAAACGAAATCCGGTTCGGTGGCGCGTAAAGCCTCAAAATCATAGTAAGGAGCGTTTTGTTTTGGCAGGAACAGGGCAGTGGCGGTTCCTGCCGCCTTTCCCGCTTTTACATCCACTTCGTAGTCGCCCACAAAAATTGTATCTTCCGCTTTAACTTTCAGCTTGTCCAAAGCCAACCAAACCGGAGCAGGGCTAGGCTTGAATTCTGGGGTATCGCCCGCTGTTACCACCGCTCCAAAATACTCAGCGATACCTAGCTTTTTCAGCGAATGTTCTACCTGATTGCGGTAAGAAGAAGTGACCATCCCGATATTCATGCCCGCATTTCGGCAACTCTCCAACAAATCCAGCGCCAACGGGTAGAGTTCGGCATGAGTCCATGCTTGCGCCAGCCCTTCTTCCACCAATTTATCCACGATTTCAGGAGAAGGCAGCTTGTAATAATCGCAAAGCTCCGTATAGGAAGTATAAAACCAGCGTTCGATTAGCTCCGAATCATCCAGATTCAGCCCACATACGTTGGTAGCGTAGCGGTAGGCTTCGAGCCATAAATCCAACGAAGGGGTGAGCGTACCGTCAAAGTCGAAAAGAATCGTTTTGTACATTTATTCCTCAATCTCTAAATTTAGCTTAACCCTGAATTTCAACGTATTTCATAAACTTCAAAATCCCCTTTCGGGCTGCGATACAACAAGGGGAAAAGCTTGTTTTCCGGCGCTTGCAGCAGGTCTGGATACAAACCCATGCGCTCTGTCACTACTATATAACCTGCCTTATAGCGATGCGCTACTTCCAGTAACGTGGCTAAGTTTTCATTTGCGGGTAGGCGAATACCGGGCAACCCGCTAACATAATTCAAGGTGGAAGGCTGATTGGTGATTATCGGAGCAGGTGGACGCACCGACAACCATGTATTTATCTCGTTAAACAGGGCAGTTTCGGCGCGATGGGTTTGCGCCACATTCACCGCGCTAGTTGCCAGCCATACTATGCTTGCCAGCAAAAAGAAGCCCAGCAAGAAGCCATAAATTGAGCGGGAAGCCACGTTGAGGCGCAACGATAGCCAACCTGCAAAGCGTTCAAGGGCATACACCTCTCCCACTGCCAAAAAAGGCGCACAACTTCCGACAGAGTGATAGTAACTGCCGTTAGCGCTGGCGACTCCAAAGATTAGCGGCAAGGTGAAGAAAAGTAACATCGTATAGAGCGCAGCAGGACGTGAACTTGTAAATTTTCTCGCCAACAACCATAAGCCGATTGCAGCAGGAATCACGCTAGGTATAAACATTATGTCAAGTGCGCCACGCCACGCCACCAGCAAGGCTTCCACCCGAACCGCTGCTATTTTTCCTATTCCTCCCTCCAACCACGTTTGAAAATTCAAGGGAGTGGAATAATTAAAGAGGCTCTCGTAATCGAACAAGAAAATGGTCTGGGTTCCGGCTGGTGAGGAGATATAGCCAAATTCCAACATGTTACGCAACGACCAGATTCCAGCCGGAATAGCGATTCCTATCGCCCCAAAAATTGCTTCGAGCCAGCTTTCGCGGTTAGCGCATTTCCTAAATAGGCGCGGCAACAGAAGGATAAACCATACCAGCCCCGCAAAAAGAGCGGGAGTACGCGCCAGATAAGCGATGCCCAGCAATAGCCCGGTTGCAAGGGCGGGGAGCGGTTTTAGCGGTTGGCGAGTGAGCAGCAGGAAAGCAAGCGCCACCGGAACAGCATAAAGCATTGAGCTATCCGGTAGAGTGGATTGGTAAGCCAGCAAAGGGCTGAAAACCAGCAAACTTCCCGCCAGCAAGCCAAGCCAAGCAGCATTTTGCAAAGGCAGACGACGCGCAAACAGGTAGGCAAGGGGCGGCAAAAGCGACCCGGCTAAAAGACTTGGCAATTGCGCCGCGAATAAATTATCGCCAAATAACATGAAGCTAAAAGCAAGGGCAAAGGATGAAAGCGGTTGCCAAAACTCCATGCCGGGGTGAGTGACGTTTTCAAAGCGAGGATTAAAGTTCCAAAGTATCGAAACATCCAGATTGCCGTTATGGTAAAGGCTGCGGGCTACCTGAATATAATAGGCTGGGTCGTCCAGACCGGGCGAAGGCAATTGCAAAGCATAGAGCAAACGCAGCAAGAAGGAAACTGCGAATAACCCAAATACCACCGCTCCGGCGCGTTCAACCAGCGGCAAAGCAGTTCCCCGCTTATTCAAAACGTTTCACCAGTTCCGGCAATAACCCCCAGCGTTGCCATTCGGCGCGAATCTCGGCGCGTCTTTCTTCCAGCGTTTCAGCATTGCCGATGCGAACAGCGGTGAGCGGTGAACCGGGCAAAATTGGGCGAAACGGTTCTTGGGCAATCGTAAAGGGGAAACGCACATCCCGCCAATATGCAACGCCATCTGGAGCAAGCAACGCCCATGCTGCGAAAATACTAGCAGTACGGCGTTCGAGCGGTACACCCTGCATCCGCTGCATCAGATAGTCAAGCCACGTTTGGTCGTCCACATCTTCCGTGAATTGTCCGCCCCAACGCCGGGTTTCTACGCCCGGTTCGCCGTTTAACGCATCAATTTCCAGCCCAGCATCATCGCCAAACACCCAAGGATACTCAGGCGAATGAAAATACCTCGCCTTTATCAGCGCATTTTCTAGCGGAGTAGCGCCCGTTTCCAGTCCGCTGACATGGTTCAACCCGGCAGCAGCCAAAGTAAGGATTTCAAACCCGGCTTCCTCAAATAAAGGCTGGAATAAAAGGTACTTCATCTGATTTCTGGTAGCCATCAACATTCGGGGCATAAGCAATTAATAATCCTCTATCTCAACAATTTTCTGAGTTTACATATTGCCAAAAGCCAGAATTGCAGTTTTAGGACATGCTAATTATAGCGCATCCACCGCCGTAATTTTGGGGGAGTGAACCCCGCAAAACCAGAACACAAACTAACAAGTATGTGATAATGGGACATTAACGTCAAAAACTAGGGAGTTGAACTTGTACCAAGAAAAAGACCCCCGACCAAATTAGGTCAGGGGTTTTAATTGCGGTCTCAAGGGGTGGGGGGAATTAGGGGGATATGTGGGAAAGCACTTTTCGGCGCAACCTCCTTTAATCTTGAGATTTATTTTGTGGTTTATGTTGAAAGATGTATAGAAATATGTAACACTTTCGGCGGACGGTTTTTAAGCAGCTAGGGCGCTGGATTCTATCCCTAGCCTTTCCAGCAGCCCTCGGCACAATTCAGCGTTCCATGCAATCGGCTTTTTATGCTCATCGTGGCTATCCGACCCGCAACTTACCAGCAAATTCCGCTTCCGCCCAAGCTGAAGTAATCGCGCTGTTTCTTCTTGGCTGTGTCCTGAATAAAACCCTTCTATCCCTTCCAATCCCATTCCAGCCATCTCCTTCAGTACCTCATCAGATGCAACAGCAGTTTCCGCGCCCCCTCTCCCCGGATGAGCCAGAATAGATACTGCGCCGGCACACCGACCGACTGCCAAAGCCTTCTCTAGCGGTTGTGCCACTTTCATCTCTGGCTCAACCGACCGGCAAATATCCCAAGCTTGTCTAAAGGTTAGCGCAGTATTCGCCTCTACCAAAGCGCTTGCCAACTCATAAATTGGGGAAGTCGAATGAGCGACTGTTAATCCCTCCAAATCATACCCTTTTCTCAGCAGAGACAGTGCCATTGTTTGTCTCTTTTCTAGTAGCTTTTGCCTAGTTTCTTTCAGCAGCATCTGGAGCTTTATGCTCTCGGGATTAAATCCGTATAGTAGTAGATGATAATTCTTGTTTCTATGCTCCACTGCAATTTCCACTCCCGAAATGAACTGAATTCCATGCATCCGAGCTAACAATTGCAGGGTTTTCAGGTTAGCGGTAGTTTCGTGGTCGCAGACGCTAAGCGTCTGTATCTTTTGAGCAGCAGCCACGTTAATTAGGTCTTGCGGCGACCATTTCCCATCACTCGCGCTGGTATGGGTGTGTAAATCTATACTGGGCTTTGCATTAAGTTTTTCTAAAGACTTCATAAGAATTTCCCCTGTTCTTTAATAATTTTCAGTTTGACAACCGCTTCAGCAGATTAAGTTATACAGAAGCGAGCTACTAAAATTATTGTGCTGTTATTATTAAGAACGTGAAGAGAAACAAAAAATAGCGGTACGTCTCGATATATAGTACTTTTGTATTAGCTCGAAATAGGAAAAGGGCGCAACTTCTTCGTATAGAGGTGTTCCCTCCCCTCAACTCCCTCCATTTTTCCGCGAATCTTATTCCACAGCGAATTATGGTCACGTTTGGGACGGTAAACATTCGGTATTTATACAATATTTAGATTACTATTAGATAATTATTAGATTGTTTTTTTCTTTTTAAGTGTATAATCATATTTAATCGTTTCAGTTTTTCTTTATTCTTATATGTTTTATAATATTTACTATGACCCAAGCTTCTCACGTTATAGCACAGTGGTTGCATAAAAAAAACGCTAAAGCAAACGAAAAACCTTCTATGGACAATGATGTAAGTCCTCTGCAACTTACTGAAACAGGGCAACAATTTAACCCGACCAATCCCCAGCCACAGAGCTTTAATAATGCTTTTTTTGCGCTGAACCCAGACTGGACTATTTCCTACATTGACCACCAAGCCACGCCCCTTTTTTCCAAAGAACGCGCTCAACTAGTAGGTAAGAATATATGGGAAGAATGCCCAGACTTAGCAAAAACCGCTGCTTTCACGCTATTCCACAAAGCGGTAGAAACAGGAGAGCCGCTTAGCTTTGAGTTTCAGCATCCGCACCTTGTCACATGGTTTCAATTTCACCTTTACCCCTCCCAAGAAGGGCTATCAATCTACATTCACAGTATTATTGAGCTTGCAAAACAGGCAGAGGAAATCCTGAGCCAATTTGGGCAACGCTTCGCCAAGATTTTTCAAACAAACCCAGTCGCGATGGCTATTTCTACCATATCAGATGGGCGTTATTGGGAAGTCAACGAAAGTGCTTTAAAATTAGTGGGCTATACCCGTGAGGAAATGATAGGGCGAACCTCAGTAGAATTAGGCATCTGGTTTGATAAGAACGAGCGGGAAGTAATGCTTCAGCTTATGCAGGCGCAAGGTTACGTTAGAGGGTTCGAGATAAAAGTCCAATCCTCCAAGGGCGAGATAATTCACTGCCTTGCCTACGCCGAAATAATAGAGCTTGATAGCGAAAAGTATTTGCTAACCATGATGAGTGACATCACCAAACGTAAGCAGGCAGAGGAAGCCCTCTATGCAAGCGAAGCGCGGTTCAAGGTAATCTTTGAACATGCGGCTGTCGGTATAGCAGTATTGAGACTCGCTGATTATTCCACTTATGCCAACCCGCATCTCTGCGAAATTCTAGGCTATAGCGCCGAAGAATTGAGCAAAATGCCCTACGCCTCCTACACCTACCCGAAAGATTTTCCCGCCGAGAGCAAGTTGGTATCGCGAATGTTAGCAGGTGAAATCCCTAACTTCACTTACCAAAAACGCTATGTTCGTAAAGACGGTTCGCTGATATGGGCAAATACTTCTTTCTCCATTACCCGAAACCCAGACGGCAGCCCAAACCTTATAATCGGAGTGATAGAAGATATAACTACTCATAAGGAAGCCGAAAAAGCCTTGCGCGAAAGCGAGGAGCGCTTCAAGATAATCTTTGAGCAGGCGGCTGTTGGTATTATATTAATACAGTTGGATAAGCATTTCGCCGCCGCTAACCCGCGCCTTTGCGAAATGCTTGGCTATACAGCCGAAGAATTAAGCAAAATGCGTACCATCGACTATACCTACCCGGAAGACCTACCCGTCGAGCGCCAGTTGGGAGAGCAAATGTTAGCAGGTGAAATCCCTCACTTTACTTACCAAAAACGCTACGTTCGTAAAGACGGTTCGCTGCTGTGGGCAAATCTTTCCGTCTCCACTACCAGAAACCCAGACGGCAAACCAAAGCTTATAATCGGGATAGTAGAAGATATTACCGCGCTCAAGCAGGCGCAGGAGGAACTAAACAGGCAACAAGAGCGCCGTTATAATTTGCTGGCAGAAAATATCAGCGATATGGTACTCGTGATGAACATGATGGGGAAATATTCGTATATATCCCCCTCCTCTAAAGAAGTTGTCGGCTACGCTCCGGAAGAACTGATTGGGCAATACAGTTTAGATTTTACGCATCCCGATGACCTACACAAAGCATTTGACGCTCTCAAAGTGTCGCGGGAACAATTCAATAGATACGACAGCGTATTGACCCGCTTCAGGCATAAAGAGGGGCATTATATTTGGCTGGAAGGGACAGGGCAAACGCGCTTCTCCGAAGAAACTGGAGAACCCATTGATTTCGTTGGCAGCTTGCGCGATGTAACCCAACGGATTGTGATGGAAACAGCCTTGCGCGAAAGCGAGCAGCGTTATCGCTTGCTGGCAGAAAACACCGTTGATGTGGTGATAGCCCTGTCGAAAAAGGGGAAATATTTATACGCCTCCCCCTCATGCGAAAGAGTAGTCGGTTATACCTCTGAGGAGTTGGGGAGAACGTGGGGTAAGGATTTAGTACACCCCCATGATATTCAACTAATCAATGTGAGTGTGCCAAGCAATCGGGCTTTAGAAAATCCTTATGAACCAATAGTAGTCAGGGTTCGACACAAGCAGGGACATTATATCTGGGTTGAGATTGACAGAGTAACCGCCTATTCGGAGGAAACCGGAGAAGCGGATAGCCAAATTATTACTTGGCACGATATAACCGCTCGCAAAAAGGCAGAAAATGAGCTGTATTATCGGTATGAGTTTGAAAAGTTGGTTGCCAACATTTCTTCCAAATTACTGATGGTCAATTTTGAAAGCATTGATGCTGAGATAAACCAAGCGCTTGCCGTTATCGTTCAGTTTCTCTCCCTAGATCGCTGCCAGATTTATTATTACTCAGATGATTTAAATTACATAATCAGAGCATATGAATGTTGTAAGGAAGGTGTTCCTTTACTCGGTAAAAATAATAATGTCCCCGTTGATTTGTGGGCAAAAGCGCTCCTCAAAAAAGGGGAAGCTATTCGGCTGAACTCGCTGGCAGACTTGCCCCCAGAAGCTAATTCGTTTCAGGCATTATTAGAAAAGGGGGCTATCCAATCAATGGTGCAACTTCCTTTGATAATAGAACAGGAAGTTATCGGCTTCATCAGCTTTGAAACCGTAACCCAGCAAAATGCTTGGAGCGACAACGATATGGTGTTGCTCAAAATAGTGGCGGAGGTATTCACCAGCGCATTTAAACACCAAAAGACAAAGCGCGACCTAATCGAACAACGCGATTTCGCCCAGTTGGTGATGGACAACCTAGGGCAAGGGTTATCGATTTCGTGGCGGGAAAGCGCTCTTGGCTATGTTAATCCGGCTTTAACCAAACTGACAGGCTATTCCGCGCAAGAAATGACCGGCAAATCCCCGCTAGATTTTACCCACCCGGATTACCGCCAGAAAGTGCGGGAAGCCCGGTGGCAGTGGTTTAACGGCAACACCGCCACTACTGAAAGCATTATTCTAACAAAAGACGGTTCAGAGAAATATGTTTCCATCACCGGCACACCTTTCTATAACAATGGCGAACTGACAGGAGTAATTACCGTACTCACCGACTTGACTGAACGGCGCAAAACCGAAGAAGCCTTGCGAAATAGCGAGCAGCTTTTGAGAACGGTGGTTTCAAACGCGCCGCTGATTCTGTTTGCCATAGATGCCAACGGTACGATCACTTTTGTGGATGGGAAAGCGCTTTCCTACTTCAATATCGAACCACAAAAGATTGTCGGACAAAATATCCGAGATTTAAAGGTATGTATCGGCGATTATGTTTTGAATAAAATCAAAGGGGCTATAGAGCTGGCACTTGGCGGGGAAGTTGTTCATGGCATCGCCAACATTGGGGAGCGCTATTTTGAGGGGGTATATACGCCCATTAGTGACAAAGAGGGGCGCGTATCCGGCATAATTGGCTTGATTTCCAACATCACCGAGCGGATCGTAGCCGAAGAAAAACTCGCGAAAAGCCTAGAAATTGAACAAGAATTGAATAATCAAAAATCGCTCTTTATCGCGACTGCCTCGCATCAGTTCCGCACCCCGCTCACCATCATCAACTCATCAACAGAACTGCTAGAGTATTACGGGCATAAATGGACGGAAGAACACAAGCAGGAGATATTCCAGCGCATCTATCTTGCGGTCTCCAATATGACCGAGCTAATGGAAGATGTGATGCTATTGAATAGGTCTGGCACAGGCAAAATGGAATACCACCCGATAAATATGGATTTCAGCCAGCTTTGCGCTAAAATATTGGAAGAAATTAAAATGAACCCTGACACGAACCGCCAATTCGACCTGCACATTGAGCCTGCGCCCGTCACAATACAGGGCGACCCCAAACTAATTCGGCATATTATTTCAAACCTAGTAAACAATTCCATCAAATATTCGGCGGAAGGTAGCACGGTTCACTTCCGGTTAGGTTATGCGGCAAATAAAGTTTGGGTAGAAGTGAAAGATGAAGGTATTGGAATACCGCCCGAAGATTTAAACCATCTGTTTGATGCTTTCTACCGGGCGAAAAACGCAACCAACTTCGAGGGAAGTGGACTTGGCATGACAATTGTAAAGAAGTGTCTGGAAGCCCATAACGGTAAAATAGAAATAGAAAGTGAATTGAACAAAGGCACCCTTTGCCGGGTAGAGCTACCGCTAGAACAACCCCAAGCCTAAACTCTTATTTGTGTGTTGAAAAGTTAACCGAAATCGTGGAGTATTAAAAAAGAGGAATGCTATAATACTCTACGTGTACTGTTTTCGTAATTCGTGACCGCCACTGTTCGCTTTAATTCGTGTCATTTTTGAAAAACCCAGACCCAAAATTGGTGAGAGGTCACGAATTAGACCGAATACCTTCAGGCGCAAAAATTATAAAATCATACACCTCTGGATACCACCACAGAATATTTGGTACAATCTTTATCTACCACCCTATTAATTATTACGAGGTCTGTAGATTTTGAAAAAATGGTTTATTAGAAATAGCAAAAAATTTCTCTTTGTTTTGGTAATAATATTTATTTTACTTCTTTCATTAGGAGCAATAAATAGTTATATTCAAAACAGCTCTAAAAAATCCCCGCCTCAAGCCAACATGGGTATATTGGACTTATCTCAATGGGATTTCGATAAAGATGGCACCCTTAAACTTGATGGCGAATGGGAATTTTACTGGCATAAGCTTTTGCAATATGAAGATTTAAGCGGCGGGAAAATAAGCCCGGATATTATGGCAGAAGTTCCACACAACTGGAATTCTTACACCCTGAATAATGAAAAGCTTCCGGGAGAGGGTTTTGCCACCTACAAACTGCATTTAAAAACTAATTTGTCTGCCGGACAACTTGGTAGTATCCGGGTTGACACCTTTTCAACCGCCTATGTTTTGTATCTCAACGGCAATAAATTGGCATCAAATGGCACAGTAACCGCTATCAAAGAGCAAGCTATACCCCAATTCAAGCCGCTTTCGGCGGTTTTCCAAGCGCCGGGTAGCGAATTTGACCTTATCATCCAAGTTTCAAATTTCGATTATACGCGGGGAGGCTTCTGGTCTAGTATTAATTTGGGCAACGTGGAAGGAATCAAAAACCTTCAGGAATCCATAACAAGGCAAGAATGGTTACTGTTAGGGTGTTTTTCTACTGTGGTTTTATATTCCTCTTGTTTGTTCCTACTCAGAAAAAGAATCAAAAATACCCTTGATGTTGCAATAAGCTGTGTACTATACATTATCTACACTGGCACATCTGGAGAATACCTTGTCGCAGGTCTTATACCAAACCAAAATTTTAAAATCCTAGTCTTTTTATGGTATTCATCTGCTAATTGGAGTCTATTCTGTCTAGTATTAGTAATAAACACACTATTTCCTGCAAGTTTTTCAAACACTGTGCTGAAGTTTATTTCCGTTATTCTGGCGAGCTTTACCTTGATTTATTTGCTTACGCCGGTAGCCTTTTTTTCACAATTTACGGTCTATCAAAATATAGTCCAAGTATCAATAATTGGATACGCCTTGACGCTGTCTATAAGGGGCGCTTTGAAAAAACAACAAGGCGCTTTAATATATACCGCAAGCCTTTTTCTGTTGCTAGGTACGTTTATTCATGACTTTTTGTGCTGGCAGAATTATATTAAAAGTGATTGGGGAGAAATACTATTTCTGGGTGTTTTAACGGTTTTGGTGACACAAATATACATACACGCCAGAAGATTTTCAAGCGCGTATCATGAACAAAACGCGGTGGTGGAAAGGCTTTCCTCATTAGATAAACTTAAAGATGAATTTCTGGCAAATACCTCTCATGAGCTTCGCACTCCGCTAAATGCCATAATAACGCTTGCGGATGGGATGATGAAAGGGGCAGGTGGAGAAATCAATCAAAACCAAAGGAGCAACCTTTCCGTAATTTCCTCCAGTGGCAGAAGGCTTGCCGCACTGGTCAATGATATTTTGGATTATTCCAGAATGAAGCATGGGGACATAAAGCTAAGACTCGCGTCGGTAAATATTCGGGTAGTGATAGAGAACGCCCTTAAGGTGTTAATCTATCTGGATAACAGCAATTCGGTACAACTCGAAAATGAAATCAGAGCGGACACTCCATTAATTCTAGCAGATGAAAATAGAGTGACCCAAATTATATATAACCTCATCGGTAACGCCGTCAAGTTTACTAGGCAAGGTTCTGTCCGAATAACCGCCAGAACTATTGGTGGGATGGTTGAAATTTGTGTAGCGGACACCGGACCCGGAATCCCGAAAAATAAACAAACGGATATTTTCAAATCTTTTGAGCAAGCGGATTCTTCGCTAACGCGCAGCTATGAAGGAACGGGTCTTGGGCTTTCCATCACAAAACAACTGGTAGAGCTTCAAGGTGGCACAATCCGAGTTGAATCGGAACTCGGCAAAGGCGCAAAGTTTTTTTTCACGCTGCCTATTTCAAAAGAAAAAGCCGAAGCGGAAAGCGTTTATACACCCTTGCCTGAGCCGGAATCCCCCGCTGAAATTTTCGAGGAAATCCCGTTTAAGCTGGAAACCCGTAGAGCGCATATCCTGTTGGTAGATGATAACGTCTCTAATCTTAAAGCAACCGCGACTATTCTAAAACTTAACGGCTATGCCATTACTGCCGTTACTAACGGCAAGGCTGCTTTGGAAGAAGCGAGAAAAGACCTATCCATTTCCGTTATGCTGCTAGATGTGATGATGCCGGGAATGTCAGGCTTCGAGGTTTGCAACGAAATCAGGAAGTTCAAAACCCTTTTTGATTTGCCGGTGCTTATGCTTACCGCCAGAACAGCAACACAGGATATAGTTAGGTGCTTTGAAGTCGGCGCGAACGATTTTCTACCAAAACCCTTTGAGTCGGAGGAACTTTTAGCAAGGGTAGGCACACTTATAGAGCTTAAAAAATCAGTGGACAAATCCATTGCCGCAGAAATATCTTTTCTACAAGCACAAATCAAACCACACTTCCTTTTCAACGCTTTAAGCGTTATTGGGTCGCTCACCACGCGCAACCCCGAAGAAGCCAGAAACTTGCTTGTCACTCTGGGCGAATACTTACGCAGCAGTTTTGATTTTGACAGTTCCGAAGAATTAATCCCGCTATCTAAAGAACTGGAACTGGTGAATGCCTATCTAACCATTGAAAAAGCCCGGTTCGGTAAGAGAGTAAATTTTGATTTGCAGTGTGAGGGAGTTCCGTATGTTAAAATCCCTAGATTGACGCTGCAACCGCTGGTTGAAAATTCCATCCGGCATGGTAAATTTAATAGTGCCACAGTCGGCAATATCAGGCTAAAGATATGGGCAGCCGATAGCAAAGTTCATTTTGAGGTTAGCGATAACGGTATTGGGATACCAGAGAACCTGATTGAAAATTTACTTGATGTTAATGGCACTTCTAGAGGGGTGGGCTTAAAGAACATCAACAAGCGTTTGGTGAAGTATTATGGAAGTGGGCTTTCTATTAAAAGTGTTATGAATCAAAACGCTTGCGTATCATTTTCTATACCGTTTTATCAGGAAAAAGTACAATGATTAAAGCTATTGTTGTTGATGACGAATGGCTTACGCTGGAAGAAATAAAAGATTTGGTTAATGCCACCGGATTTATTCGGGTGGGGAAAACCTACGAGAACCCGCTGATTGCTTTAGCGGAAGCAGCTACCAGCAAAGCCGAAGTTGCCTTTATTGATATTGAAATGCCCGAAATGGACGGAATTACGCTTGGCGAGAAATTACTCGAAATTAATCCGGCGCTCCATATTGTATTTATCACCGCTTATAATCAGTATGCCATACAAGCTTTCGAAATTAATGCCCTCGATTATATTTTGAAGCCTGTAAATACAGAGCGGTTTAATAAAATGACCCAAAGGCTAAAAATTGCAAGAAGCAACAAAGCGCTACAAGTTGGGGTATCGCTAAAAATCAAGTGCTTTGACCGACTTGTGGTTAGTATTGGAGATAAGGAAGTAAAATGGAAACGCTCCAAAGCCGAAGAGTTGTTCGCATTCTTGCTAATACACCAAAATGAAAGAATTCATAAAGATACCATCATTGAACAACTCTGGTCCGAGTATGAGCCGAATAAAGCCACGCCAATTTTACAAACCTCTGTCTGCAAGATTAGGAATATTTTTGCGTCTTTCGCAAGAAACAAGGTAGCGCTCGAATTTTCGGGGGGCTGCTATTGCCTCAAAATAGACGAGTGTGAGTGCGATTATTTTGAAGTGGTAAAAGCTCTGGACAGGTTTCAGAAAGAGGACAACGCTACTTACAGCGCAATAGAAAAAGCAGCCAGCTTATATAAGGCTGGTCTCCTTACGCAACATGGCTACCATTGGGCTATTGATAAGGGAGAAGATTTAAAAAACAGGCTATATCAGACTTTAAAATACCTTGCCGAATATTATGCTTCAATTAGCGATAATGAAGACGCAATCAGCATTCTAGAAAAGCTCCTGATTTTAACGCCACACGATGAAGAAAGCAACAATAAATTGCTTGAAGCCTATGCCAAAAGCAATAAAAGGTCTGCCATTATAAAACACTTCCAATGGCTCGAAAGAGTCTTAAAAAACGATTATGATATGACACCCGCAGCTTCCACTAGCAAGCTTTTTCAAAAGCTGTGTCAAGAAAAATACAAGTGAACACTTCATTACGAACGCAAACAACCCCGCATTATGCCGGGATTTTATTCAGGGTAGCTTCTGCACTTTTGAGTTGTAGCTCAAGTCTTACTATGTAGTCACTTAAGGGCTGCTCATGCTTGTCGAGTATATTTTCCAAGTGTTTCAGAATGGTGGCTTGTTCCAGCCTTTGAGTTTGGCTTCAAGAAATAAATTTATGATTTATTCTTTAGTGTCCATTCTTTTCCTCAAACTTATTACCCTAGAGATTGAGTAAATACAAGCAAAAACCTCCCCTTCCCTAGCAAGAAAAAGGGAGGTTATGCTTCTATTAAACTAGCCCGCGGCTGCCGTTACCGTCAGAATGTTCACCTGAGTAAACTCCGAGCGGTTGCCGTAACCTACGACTGAGTATGAACCGGACAGCCCGGCGGTATTTACCACGATGGTAACTTCTCCGTTGGCGTTGGCGCGGGGTAAGCCTAGGCTCACACTCGTGCCATCAGGACCCGTGTACCACAACGAGACAAACTCGTCCGCCAAGAAGCCCGTCTGCACGATGCTGACTTTCTCGCCCGCATTCGCGCTTACGGCTGCGCCCGGTTGTACCTCGCCTTTGGTCTCATTGCTGTTACCTTCGGCGGAACCGTAAACAAAGAGTTCGTGGTTGCTGAAAAGGCTCTTGCCGCCTCTGGTTGCGTCATCGAACACCAAGTTATAGCGCACATCGATTTGAGTTCCCGCAACCGCGCTGATATTCGGGCGGAACACCAACGTGCCATGCGCCTCTTTGCCTCCCTCGATGGTCGGCAGCTTAATCGTTACGGTGGTAGTGGTCACTTGAGTAACCCACACGCCTGAAGTTGCGCCCTCTTCCAAGTAGCCCACGTCCAGCCCTTGCGGTACTGGCATAGAGATTACGAGATTGCTCGCGCTACCCGCCCCGATGTTCTTCACCTTGAAGCTGAAGGAAACAAGGTTCTCAAGATTGGTGTCCACCACCCGATCGGGGTTAACCCGGAGTTGAGGCACCAAATCGGCGGGATGGGCTACGACAACCTCATTTCCGCCAGGAGGAGGAGTATTTGCCGTACAGGCGCCATAGCACACCACCCGGTTGTTGTCGCCATCGGCTATGAAAAGGCTGCCGTCCAGCGGTGATAGCGCTACCCCATAGGACTGATACAAACTGTCGGCGGTGGGGGGGTTTGGCTTATCTTTGGTAGTAAAAACCCCGCCCTGACCCCACACGCCATCGGCATCGGGCCCATCTGTCCACAAACCCGTGGGAGCAGGGTAGTGCAACGCTCGGTTGTTACCCCATTCAACCACATAGAGACTGCCGTCATCCGCCAGAGTTATTCCATAGGGTTTGCTTAAGGTATTTATGCCGGGAGTACTGCCTCTGTTATAGCCGTGATCGGTAAAGTTTGCCTGCCCGTACACCCGTGTGGCTTCGGCATCGTTAGCCGGCACACCTGAACTGTCAGCCGGGAAGAATAGCACCCGGTTGTTGAGGTTATCAGCCACATAGAGATTGCCGCTCGCGTCCACCGCTACCCCATAGGGAAGGTATAAGCTCGTGGGACCGTAAGTAGGGACATTGGTACGATTGGCGCCACCACCCGCAAAAGTTGCCTGCCCGTACACCCGGTCGGCGGTGTTAGAGATGCCGCTGTAGTACAACACCCGGTTGTTGCTGGAATCAGAGATAAAGATGCCGCCAGAGGCAATCGCTATAGAGTCGGGTTGGTTTAGGGTTTGTGCGCCTATCCCGCCCTTGTTCGCGTCACCGGTGGTATAAGCGTCCTTCTGCCCGTACACCCGGGTAGCGTGCTGCGCCGGTATGCCAGAACTATCAGCCGGGAAGAACAGCACCCGGTTATTGCCGGTATCAGCTACATACATGCTGCCGTCCGAAGTGAATGCCATACCGATGGGACCGGACAGGCTATCATCACTGGGGGTACCGGGGGTACTGCCGTTATTTTCTGTGTTGGCGGCAAAACTCCCGCTCTGCCCCCACACAGCGCTGGCAGTGGTTGAACCTGCCGTATAGCGCAGCACCCGGTTATTGTTGGAATCGGCAATGAAAACGCTGCCATCTGGGGCGACTGCTACCCCACGCGGGACGTTCAGGCTGTCGGTGTTGGGAGCAAAAAAGAGCCATGTGGTATAACTGCCGCCCTGCCCGTACACCCGGTCGGCGTTGGGTCCATCAGCAGACGGATTCGCGGCGTAGTGCAGCACCCGGTTGTTGTTGTAATCCGCCACATAGAGGCTGCCGTCTGAGGCAACTGCTACTCCTACGGGACTACTTAGGGTGGATTGGGTTGTACCGGAATTATTTCCGGTCATGTTTGTCTGCCCGTACACCCGGTCGGCGGTAGTTGACCCTGACGGATAGTGCAACACCCGGTTATTGCCGCCCTGATTGGGAATGGCATTATCCGCCACAAAGAGGCTGCCGTCTGAGGCTAACGCTATTCCGGTGGGCTGCCACAGGCTGTCATTGGTGGGATTGCCGGAGTTGGAGCCGTTGTTCGGATTGCCGCTGGTTCCATCCGGCTGCCCGTAAATTCGGTTGGGGGTGAAATCGACCGTCCCGCCCGTATTGTAAACAGGGAAGCGCAGCACCCGGTTGTTGCCGTCAGATACATAGATGCCGTTCGAATCTACCGCTACCCCACCAGGATGGAACATGTTGGTGGCGGCGACGGGAAAGGAAATTTTGGTGGTAAACGAACTGCCGGTGTCCCCCTGCCCATACACTCGCGTGGCGGTGGTGGAGGTGCCGCTGTAGTACAGCACACGGTTGTTGTAGGTATCCGCGATGTAGATGCCACCCGCAACTACCGCTACCCCACTGGGCTGCCATAGGCTGTCGGCGGAGGGAGTATTGCCGTTCCCTCGGTTATAACTTCTGGTGGTATAATCCGCTTGCCCATACACTCGCGTGGCGGTGGTGGAGGTACCGCTATAGTACAGCACGCGGTTGTTGTAGCTATCCGCGATGTAGATGCCGTCCGAGGCAACTGCTACTCCGACGGGATAGTCTAGGCTGTCCTGACTCACGCCGCCCTTGTTATACGCAAAGGTGCTAAAACTGCCGCCCTGCCCGTACACCCGGTCGGCGGTAGTTGACCCTGACGGGTAGTGCAGCACCCGGTGATTTTGATAATCCGCCACATAGATGCCGCCGTCTGAGGCAACTGCTACTCCGGCTGGATTGTACAGGTTGTCGGCGGTTCGCGCGACATTGTTTTCTTGATTGGCGGTAAAATCGCCTACCTGCCCGTACACCCGCGTGGCAGTGGTAGAGGGTAGGGCTGCGAACGCCGCGCTCGCCAACCCCAACAGCAGGGCGACAGCCGCTAAGGCTGCCAGCAGTCGCGGCGATATGCGCCGCTTCTTCTTAATTGTTGCTACATTCTCTGAGTTAATCATTCTACATCCCTTCTTAATTCCTGCTAAAACCTTGTTTCTTTATTGCGAATAACTTTTACCGCTTGTCCGGTACTATACCTGCGAGCATTCGGGTAGCCTGAGCAAAGCATGCCCAATAAGGCAAATACTTTTTCCACCGACATAAAATCATTATAGCAAACGATTCTAACAGGATTCTAACAACTTGTCCGTTTTCAGGGGGGTTTTCAAGCTTGATAATTAAGGATTGGTTAAGAATTGAGGAGTAATGGGTGAAGGGTGCGACACGGAGTCGCTCCTATCCTACCCAAATCTCTTTCTAGTATTGGTATATGTTCCTATAAAAAAAGCAAGCGAGGGCAATAAATCAGTCCAAACAAAAACCCCCCTTTCCTCGCAAGAAAAAGGGAGGCGTTTGTTTAATAAGATTAGCTACTAGCTACCAATTGGGTTTAGCCAAACCTTATTTTTGCGATTTTTCGAGCGCTTGCTCCAAATCCCATTGTATATCTTCAAAATCTTCCAGCCCCACCGAGATACGAATCATGTCGGGAGTGACACCGCCAGCCAGCTGTTCTTCTTCACTCATTTGCTGGTGGGTGGTGCTGGCAGGATGTATTACCAACGATTTGGCATCCCCAACATTGGCAAGGTGTGATAGCAATTGCACGCTCTCGATGAACTTACGCCCGGCTGCCAGCCCACCCTTGATGCCAAAGGTAAAGATTGCGCCCGCTCCTTTGGGCAAATACTTTTGCGCCAGTTTATAGTATGGGCTGGATGGAAGCATCGGATAATTTACCCACGAAACTGCCGGATGCTCGTTTAGATATTCCGCCACCGCCAGCGTATTTGCCACATGCCGATCCATCCGCAAGCCCAACGTTTCCAGCCCTTGCAAGAACATGAAACTGTTAAAAGGCGATAGAGCGGGACCCATATCACGCAGACTCTCCACTCGCGCCTTCATGATGAAAGCGAAATCGCCGAAGGTTTCGTAGAAACGGATGCCGTGATAGCCTTTACTTGGCGAGGTTAGACCGGGAAATTTGCCGTTGCCCCAATCGAACCTACCGCTATCCACAATGATTCCGCCGATACTTGTTCCATGCCCACCGATGAATTTGGTAGCAGAATGAACCACCAAGTCTGCGCCCCATTCTATCGGGCGGCACAAGTAAGGCGTAGCAAAGGTATTATCTATAACCAGCGGCAAACCCGCATCATGCGCGATTTTTGCCACTGCCTCGATGTCCAACACATTTATTTTAGGATTGCCTAGCGTTTCAGCATATAATACGCGGGTGCGAGGGGTAATGGCTTTACGAAAATTTTCAGGGTCTTCCGGGTCAACGAAAACCGTATTAATGCCCCATCTCCTGAAGCTGATGTCAAACTGGGTATAAGTACCACCGTAGAGAGTGCTACTAGAGACGATTTCATCGCCTTCATTCAGCAGCGTAAACATGGTGATAAATTGCGCTGCCTGCCCGCTACCCAACGCCAATCCCCCCACCCCACCTTCCAATGAAGCTACTCGTTCTTCCAGAGCAGCCGTAGTCGGATTCATAATACGAGTGTAGATATTGCCAAAACGCTGCAAGGCGAAAAGGTTAGCGGCATGCTCAGTATCATCAAACACGTAGCTAGTAGTCTGGTAAATGGGCATAGCACGCGCCCCGGTGGTAGGGTCAGGGCGTTGCCCCGCATGCAAAGCGCGAGTATTAAAACCAAACTTGCGATCTTCTGCCATTATGGTCACTCCACCCCTATATTAAAGCTTTGTTCAATGTCGTCACGGCTATAAACTTTGAAAGCCACCATCGTGGTAGTATGAATGATTGACGGGATTTGGGCTACTTTAGCGGTTACTACATTGGCGAGGTCATCGTATTCCTTAACCCGCACCAAAGCTACCAAATCGAACTCGCCCGTAACCGAAAAAACCTCATATAGCCCGTCAATTTTCAGCAATTGCTGGGCAGTTTGCGGCACATTGCCCCGCTCTACGTTAATCAATATAAGCGCTTGTATCATGTTTGTATCCCCTAAGCTCGACTTTGCCCATTTTCACAAATTTGTTAAAACCATTTTACATTAGAAGGAGTGCCTTTCATAATGCGATTTTTGCCGATTTTCCAGTCAGTATGGAGTAAGTTAGGGGAGGCACCCCTTTTCGTCCGGGCTGTGTAGTTACTAACGTATTAATATATAAAGCCAAAATGAGTTTCCTTTGGGTTTGAAGTAAGGGTTGAATAGTCTTACATTTTACCAAAGGAACTCACCTTTTTCTATTTGGGGTTCCCTTAACTATACGCCTATGGATTGCGCCCCTGAGAACCCCGCTCGGATTCCGTTCTTATAGCAAAAATCTATGGAGTTTTAATCGGTTCTATCTTAATAGTGGGCATTGGGTTCAGCGCTTTAGATGTCGGTGTCGGCATCAATATTCCTATAGTAGGAATTGGCATAGGCGTAAATTTGACTCCCGAAGTCGGTGTCGGCATCAATATTCCTATAGTAGGAATTGGCATAGGCGTAAGTTTGATTCCCGAAGTCGGTGCTGCCCCCGTAGTGGGACTTGCGGCTGGCGCAGTAGTAGCAGCAGCGGTTGTAATCAGAGCAGTAACAGCAACGGTTGTGACTGGCGCGGTGGTAGCAACAACAGGTGCAGTAGTAGCTACAACCGAAGTAACGGGCGCAGTAGTATTTGCAATAGGCGCGGTAGTAACTGCGGCAGGGGTAGCAGTTGCTTTTGCGGAATTCGTTACAACGCTAGTTGGTTCCGCCCCACCAGACGACTTCTGTAGAAAAAAGACTGCGCCAATTGCGCCGATTATAACTACCCCAATAACAACCAATATCCACAATACTAGCGAACCACCCTTACGTTGGGGATTATTAGGGGGTTGTTGTGGGTTTTGGTAATAACCTTGTGGCGGTTGCTGAACTGGCGGTTGCTGCATGATGTCTGCTCCTTCATTGGTTGGAAACAAATAAAAACATGTTGTTTACAAAATATACGATTATAATTTGATGAAAACGGCTGCCCTTGCTTTTCAAACTACCTGTATAGGCTCGATAAATGAAGGATACCACATCTTGAGAGCTTAAAGTATGCTGTATTTCACATTTCTTTATGTCATAGTTTTATTGCATTAAATATTAGTTTAGTTTGTTTTACTTGTTATTTCCATTGCAGAAACCATCAAAAAGCCTCTGTCGCCAAACCTATAAAATCAAAACAAGGGGCATTAAACCCCTTGCCTATATAAAAATAACCTCAATAGCGCACAATTACCTTGCCGGAGCTTTTGCCGCTGTGCAGAAATTCAAATGCCTGTACCACCGAATCTATTCCCCTAAATTCGGTTGGCTCGATGTTTACTTTCAGTTTGCCTTCCCTGTACAGTTCGGACAGTTTTTGCAAATGCGAGGCGTAATACTGGGTGAAGTGGAACAGGAAGAAACCTCGCAACGAAATGGATTTCATCACCAGCGATGAGTTAATGCGCGGCGCGGGGATTGTTTCAGGACCGGCGGTATAATCTGCCACCGAACCGATTACCAACAATCGCCCCCTTATCGCCAGATTACGCACGCAAGTATCAAAGGTACTACGTCCAACCGATTCATACACTAGATTTACCCCTTTGGGATATTCCGCTTTCAGCGCCTTGCCCAAATCCTCACGGCGGTAGTTGATAACCCGGTCACAGCCTAGCTCTTTGAGCAACGCCGCTTTTTCGTCCGAACTGCACGTGCCGATTAAATGGTTTCCGGCGAGCTTGGCAAGCTGCACTGCAAATTGCCCAGTGCCGCCCGCAGCTGCCGTCACCAACACCGTCTCTCCGCTTTTCATCTCTCCAACTTGTTCCAACGCAATCGAAGCAGTCAAGCCACTCACCAGAAAGCTGGTAATTTCGGGCGAAGCTTGTGGGACAGGGTAAACCGAAGGTGCTTTCAGCAACTGGTACTCGCTAAAACCTGCGCCGAAGCCCATCACCGTATCACCCATTTTCAGGTGAGTGACATTCTCCCCAACTGCTACCACCTCTCCGGTAAATTCAGTGGTGACATCGAAGGGTAGTGGCGGAGTGTTGGGGTAACCGCCCGCCGTGAAAACACCTACCGAAGCGTTCACTCCCGCGTACCGAGTACGTACCAGAATCTCGCCTCGCCCCGGCTCAGGTATCGGAGCTTCTATTATCTGGATAGCTTCTCTAAAATTGGGGCTAAGCTTTGTAACAATCATTTTGCGGTAATTGGTGGACATTATAAAATCCTTTTCAAGCAATTTATAAACGGAAACAAGGGGTTTAAACCCCTTGTCTAAAGCAACTCTTACGGTATCGCTACTGAATGAAAAAAGCAAATTCGGCGCGTTAGAAAAATTCGCAAAGTAAAACCCCCATTTCCAAATAGAAAAGGGGGCAGTTGTAAAAATAAAACAGCTACTGGATTCAGGCTTGTCTTAGCAGCAAGAAGTCCTCGTCACAATTCTTGCAAAATGTCAGGTTAGAATAAGTAATCGCCAAATCTTTTTTATGGCAGAAAGGACATTCCGCAAGAACATCTTGACACTCTTCAGTTACATTCACCAAAGGAGAGAGCAACAATTCCTCATCACAAACCTTACAGAAAGTAATTCCAGAATAGTTAGTTACCAAATCGGTGCCTTGACACAAAGGGCAGATATGGTCAAAACTTTCGGTGGGAGGCACATCAATCGCGTCCGGGTTAAGGTAAACTGCATTACCGAAATCTTCTGTTGTCAGCACCTTACTGGCTAATTGCGCTATCTGATTCCACAACGTTTTTACCTTTTCCATCTGGCTTCTTCGTTCATTTTGATTCTCGAATGGGATAGAAGCTAGCAGAATTTCTGCTTTCGCGAGTTGTTCTCGAAGATTGGAGAGCGTACCGAGCATGCAATCCGGTTTAATTCTCAGAGCTTCAGGATGTGTTGTACTGTTTAAATCTAATATTCTGGTCATAATTCGGTTCTCCCTCTTGCCAGTATTGTGCGGGTCTGTGTGCAACCCTTGCCTTATACAATGCTGCCAAAGACATCTTTGTCTGTTTAACTACAGATAGAGGTGGTATAAGTAGAGTATTATCAATAAATTGAGTTTTGCCCCCCGTTATAGCTTAATTGCAAATAGATGATAACCTCATCTAAGTGCAATTTTCCTCCTTTCAATAGAATACCTCATTTTTCCTTTTATTTCAATTATAAATTTATTAATGCGGGTGTACGCAAAATAAAAAGCCCCACCTCAATGGCAAGGCTTAAGGCTATAAGAATTTTAAATAGAGGCCTGGCTATTCAGCATAGAAGAACTCTGTGTAGGCGCGTGTAATCTCATAAAACGTTACGCTAATTTCTGGAGAGTAGTAGCAAGGGCGCGAGAACGGGCATTAGAAGCGCGTTCAATTAGCTGCTCGATTTCGGCGCGTGCTACCGTCACATAATCGTCATCCTTGAGCGATTTCAGGTTAATTCGAGCCTGTAACAACGCCCCTTGTACTGCCGCTTCCGCTAACAATGCCGCTGTACCCGCATCAGAAATGGCTTGCGGGTTGCCGATTTCGGAGAGTTCCGCCGCCAGTTCTGCCATTGCCGCACTGTACCGAGCAATGTTTAGCGGCGATTCAGTGGCGATTTTCAAACCCTCCTGAATACGGGCAGCACGGGCGGTTTTTTCCTCTGGGGTAGCGCGGGGCAACCGATAACCGGACATCACCGCTTCAAACGCCTCCGCGTCCTCGTCAATCGCCTTTTCCAGTGCGATTCGAGCGTTATCTCCTACGGTAATAATTTCCTGTATGCGGAAGGCGTGTGCTGCGAAAGCCTCTTTGCTTATGGTTAAGCGTGCTACCATTGTCACCAAACCGGCGGCATTTGCCCCTGCCAGTGCCGATGCTCCACCACCGCCCGGTGTGGGCGCATCTGAACCGAGTTGCGCCAGAAAATCGCTTACCGTCTTATCACTTAAAAGTTCACTCATAGCTGTTCCATTTGCTGTTGCGCCGCTTTCAGCACATTTTCCAGCAGGGCAATTGAAGTCAAGCGACCACTTACTGAAGGCGAGGTAGTAACCGCTTGCGCTACTCGTTTTACGCTTTCTATCTCTACATCACCGTACATTTTGCCTTCTTTAAAGCTCATGCCGAAGTCCACCACCACCGCGCCGGGCTTGACCATCTCCCCAGTAATCAGATGCGCCGCGCCCGCCGCGCCAAAGATAAAATCTGCCTCTAGCCCAAGTTTTACCAATGTCTCACGCGGTGTTGGCAAATGCGCTACAACGGGGGTTGCGCCTGCCGCAATCAACAAGGCGGTGAGCGGTCGCCCAACCGTAACGCCAAAGCCTACTACCAGACAGAGCTTGCCATACAGTTTGTAGCCGTAGTGTTCCAGCAAACGCAATCCGCCGAGTGGCGTAGCCGGAATAAAAGTATCGCTTCCACTGAAGAGTTTGCCGGTGGAAATAGGGTGATAACCCTCTACGTCCTTGCGCGGGTCAAGCGTCAGGGTGGCATGAGATTGATCAATACCGGGTACAGGCCATTGGATTGAAATTCCATGTATAGACTTATCGGCATTCATCCCGGCAATTTCCTCCGAGAATTGCTCGAAGCTGATTCCAGAAGGCAGCACATGGTGAAGGGCGTGCATACCGTATTCGCGAGCATGTCGCACCAATACCCCGCTATAATCAATCGAGGCAGGGTCATTACCGACCAGCACCACTGCCAAGCCCGGCGGAAACCCATATTTTTCGGTAAAGTCAGCAACTTCTGCTTTCAAGCGTTCGCGTTCCTCTTTCGCCAGCGCCTTGCCATCCATCATCACTGCTTGCCCACTTTGAGTAGTGAAGCTCAATCCAACTCTCCTTTTAAAATGGGAATTTCTAACTTGTCCGTTATAATTATAGCATAAGCCGCTTTGTTTCAGCTTCACCCCTGTAGAGTATGGGCAATATCATCGGGAAATAAAGTAGAAAAAAACAAATATCAAATCGCCAAAGAAAGATGTTAATCTTTTAAAAACCCGGAGTTTTATCTATAATTTTATACATGCATATATATATATATAGATAATAATAATGTGAAAACTTTATTGGCTATAGGAATCGAATAGTAAATAGTAAAACATCATAGTTGACAAACCATAATAGTTTGTTAAAATAAATTTATACCAATCCACAAGAGTCATAGATAACGTCTTGCTAGAATTAAGAAGTGGAAGTTGAAATAAAAAGACTTTTTAATTAGTTAAATCAATTTGTAGAAACAAACCTGATTTAATTGGCAGGACATCCTAGCAAATACACCTCGAATTCTCCTGCTTGGCAAACATACGGGATGAGCCGTAATAACCTCATTTTGGCATAGGCAAAAACGCATAGGACTTGTAAAAGTCCAGTTGAAATAGCATAAGTAAACCTTGAAGGCTTGCCTTGGGTACAGTTTGTTGTGATTAAATTATTAAAGCCGTCTTGGTTGAAATTGCTATTCTTCTAGTTTATATAGATAAAGCTGACTGGTTGGATAATAACTAAACAGGTTTGTTGGAGTTACTCTTTTACTAGGCGTGGAATTTCGAAGTGTTAGTTCAATGCTACGGAGGTTTTTTTGTCATGAAAAGGAAATTTGGTATTAGCTTGCTGTTTGTGGTTATGCTGCTTTTCTCCCTTATAACCACTACTTTGGCTAAGGACGACTCGTCGGATTGGCTTGTGCCACCCGATCACAAGTACGCCGGCAAAACTTATGAGGAATGGGGCGGTTTATTCTGGCAATATGCCCTCACCTTGCCGGATTCTGTCACATTCTACAGCTTTTTTAGTGGGGCTAACTGTATAGACACAAACCAGCATTATGACGTGTATTTTCTGGCGGGAAGTTGGAGTGGTCCTTTAACTCGTAACTGCACTATACCAGCAGACAAGCCGCTTTTTTTCCCATTGGTTAACCAAGGTTATTTTGAGATTCCCAAATATTACAACCCGCCAACCTATAGCCCCAAAACTATTGTGAAAGACCTCAATAAGACGCTGAATCAAAAATCCGGCACCACCGCATATGCCAGTGTTGATGGTAAGCCGATTGTTTCAACCCGGAATCAAATGGAATTTTTCAGTGTCACCGATTACAAGCATCCTTACTCCGTCGTCTGGCCCTCCTATGGCGCTGACCTCGGTGGTTATCCCGGTGAGATCTACGAGATATTTCAAGGCGGTTACTACGTGATGTTGAAACTGTCGCCTCGTAGCGCCCCCTATACTATTAAGTTCGGCGGAAATCAACCAGGGAACCAACAAGACTTAACCTACAACATAACGGTGACAAAGTAGTATAGTTGCGCTCAGGCGCACAATATAAGACTCCCCAATATTTACAAAACAATTGGCTGGAACGTCCCGGAAACGGTGGCACTCCGGTCAATTGTTTTTTTGAATGTAGTGAGTTGGTGTCATAGGGGCTTAGCACAAAATATTACTGAATAATAGGTTTCGCGTCACCAAACTGCTAAGCTCTGAAAGAGTAGCATGTGCCGCATGAACCCTCAAGAATCGCTCACTTTGGGTTTGTAAAGTTGATGCACATGATCAATTGGCCATAACAATGCCTCAATAAATCCAACGAGTGGGTACCAGAATTGTAGAAGCGCTAACCGTACTACCTTAATGCTATGCCACTTTAGTATCCCAGCAACTGAACGTCTTACTGCCATGTGCCAATACCATTGCCAAAGTACCAGCAACGCGCTAACCCAACCGCAGCGCAAATATTTGGCGGTTGCAGCACCTACCCCTTTGCCATAGCTCTTTTCAGTTCGTACCTGTTGCTCGAAATCTTTTTTGCTGTCGTGATAAACCAGCGAGTTGCCAGTATAAACTATTTTTAAGCCCCTACGCAACAGTCGGTAGCCAATATCGAGGTCTTCAAAGGTTCCAAGTGCGCCGCCTATATTCATAACCTCGTCAAAGCCGCCGCAACCTAGGAAAGCATCACGCCGAAAACTCATATTTCCACCGCTGCCAATATGCCAAGGCTTAACAGGACGATCAAACACCCGGCGTTCGGCGCTAAGCCGTCCTATTTCAGTGCCGTTGCGTTTAGCAATCGGGGGCAAAATCCGTCCGTAAACTGCCTGTATATCGGCATGCTGGGTATATTCTTGCTCCACCATCTCAACCCAATCGTTACTGGCTAGGCAATCATCATCCATAAAAAGAATAATTTCGCCATGAGCCGCCGCCGCCCCTAGATTGCGGTTTGTGCCTGCGCCAACCGTATCGCTATGAATAAATCTGACCAGAGGAAAGCGTTCTGTTTCGGCAGATAAGCTAAAACCGTGTTGCCGAGTTACAGACTGTAGCACTTCCGATAAAGCAGGAACAAGCTCAGGATTACTTTGATCTACTACGATAACTTCAAGAGGCAAGCGGGAGCCAATCAGGATTGAAGCGAGCGCGTGTTCAATTTGGTCTATCCGGTTGCGGGTAGGAATTACAACCGAAATAATCTGGCTACGTGTTTGAGCTATTCCATCGCTATTCGGGATATTACCATCTCTTAGTTTTTGACTCGTTATAACAATATCCGGATTCTGAAAAACTGATGGTGAAATTTGTCCGGTTATTTTTTGCTTTGACATCTATTTATTAACATCTTCAGGGCTTTCAATTGATGGGTAAGTTACAATCAAGAAAAAATATCCTTGGCGATTTTTTACTCAATGGTGAAAAACGCTGAATACTATGAAAATCCATATTACTTCTTAATAGTTTAACAGAGGTTCTGCATTTCATGGCTAGTATTTTGGTAAAATTATTACTATTTTATATTACAATATTGTAGTCTATTCCTATATATAGTGGTTTATCTACATAAATTGCTATGCCGATTGCAGCTAAGCCGAACTATTATTATGTATAATTGATAACATTAGCATGTTTTTAGGGAATAGTCTAAAATAAAACCACTTGCAAGCTGTTTCGTTATTATATGCAAGTGGAAAATCGTTTGCTTATTGTGCAATGAAAAAGGAAGGAGACCTCTTTGATGAAAAAGAAGTATTTGTTCCTGTCGCTTGCCGTATTACTGGTTAGCACATTTGCTGTGGGTGCCAGTTCGGCTATTAGCATAAGCTTTAATGACCCGGGCTTTGCCAATACTTGGAACAAGATTGATAAGCCAGTGGATGAAATCCCCGGAGTAGGGCGCGGCTTTACGTGGGGTCCCATTGTAGCAGGGGCGGCAGCTATTACCACCGAATCTTACGGGGGCGGCAGTCGCAAGGTACAGTATTTCGACAAAGCTCGTATGGAAGTGAATAACCCTTCCGCTAACCCGCTCGACCTGTTCTATGTATCCACCGGTTTGCTGGTTAAAGAACTTGTCACCGGAGCTAGGCAAGATAGCGATACAACCTTTACGCAGCTTACCCCTAGCGCCGTGCAGGTTGCCGGCGACCCCAACGATGGCGGTCAGAACCTGATTGCCCCTACCTATGCCAGTTTCAAGAACGTGGTAACTTTCATCGGTAACGAGAACGGCAGAGATAGGGCTAACGGCAGCATTATCAACACCCAGATTGATAAAGCAGGGAACGTTAGCATCTTTAGCCCGCCTGAACAGCGCAAGTACACCGATTATGATGATACCACCCGTCATAATATTGCCGATGTTTTCGTGGATTTCGGCAAGCGCAGCGGCACGATTTGGAACGGTAGCAGCTTCATACAGGGCGCGATATTTTACAGTTCGGTGTATATAACCGGACGACCTGTGACTGAGGCTTACTGGACTCAGGTGGTAGTTGGCGGCGTTACCAAGCCTGTGCTGGTGCAGCTATTCGAGCGCCGCGTGCTGACCTATACTCCCGGAAACCCGGCAGGCTTTGAAGTAGAGATGGGCAACGTGGGACAGCACTATTACAAGTGGCGCTATGTATTAGGCGGCGGCGGTTCTCCGACCCCTACGCCCACACCTACCGCTACCCCGACTCCTGCACCCCAAGCTTTCCCGCAGGATTTCAGCCAATTCCGCGCCCCTTACCACAAGAACGGTTCTCGCCCGGTTGGCGGCTCTCCCGGCGGTATCCCTAACTTCCGCGGCTATGCGGTCGGCGCATCTAGCATCGTAGCCAACTCCCCGGTGGTCAATAGTGACCAGACCATCGCGGTTTACTCTACTGCCAACAAGGGCGTAGTCGCGCTAAATCTGACTGCCAGTCTGAACGATCTGACCCAGAAGTGGGTTTACCCCTCTGGCGTTAGCCCGAACTTCACTACGGCTACTCCGATGCTATACAACGGTGTGGTTTATATCGGGGATAACAACGGAAATATGCATGCTATCAAGCTGGCTGACGGCACTTCTGTTTGGGCAACTCCTAGCAATGCGGGCGTGCCTTTCGGTGCAGTGGTAGGCGCAGCTATTACCGATGGCACTAATCTCTATTTTAGTACCAGCACGGGTCGCTTGCTGGCAATCCGCCTTTCAGATGGCGTGCAGGTGTGGCAATCTAGCTCTCTAGTAGGTCTAACAAGCGGACCGATCTTTGCCTATGGCGGCAATCTTTTCGTTGGCGCTACCACCGGTAAGGTTCACGCTTTCCAGACCTCAAACGGCAGTGTGGTTTCAACTTGGACAGAGCCAACCCTGAACCCCATTTTATGGACACTGGCTTATGCTAACGGTGTCTTGTTTGTCCCGAACGGCAACACCTTGACCGCACTTAACAATGTCGGTACAACCATCAAAGATGTGGTACTGGACGGTACAATTACCACCTCTCCGGCGGTCACAGCCGATAAGGTTTACGTGGGCGTAGATACCGCTTTCAAGGTTTACGGCATTAACGCCGCGAACTTGGGCGATACTACTCAGTTTGTCTTCGTGGCTGGCACAGTTCCCGGCGGCGCTATCGCGGTAGTGGATGGCTTCCTCTACTTCGGTACCACCGGCGGCGTTCTGTACCAAGTGGAAGCGGCGAATGCTGCCAACGCAAACCAGTTGGTCACTGGCGTGGGCAGTTTCAGCAACAACTCGCCGGTAGTTGCCAACGGGCGGGTTTACATCGGCAATGCTGACGGCAAATTCTATGTAGTCAAGTAGCGTTTGAAGCTAAAAAACGTTATGATAGGCTTCGGTATTCTGCCGGAGCCTATTTTTTATTTTTACGGAGCCTAACATGATTCGAGATAGAGCGCGGTTGCTGGAACAGATTCGGGAGTTGCATCGGCAAATCAGAGCGGCGGTAGTGGCGCAAACCGAAGCTGTGGCGTTGGAACAGCTTTCCGCAGTGGAAGGCAACGACCACGCTTACGAGGGCGATACGATTTTCGCAATTGACCGGGTGAGCGAGGAAAAGTTAGTGGAGTTTTTCGAGCGTGAAGTTGCGCCCGAACGCCCTTTGCTGCTGATTGCGGAAGGCTTACGCGATACAGGCTTTGGCGAAGGGCGTTTGCCACTGCCGCGAGGTATCACGCCCGAACAGGCGGAGGTGCGTATTATTGTTGATCCTATAGACGGAACGCGCTGTATCATGTACCAGAAGCGCAGCGCATGGGTTCTGACGGGAGTTGCCCCGAATTTGGGCGAGGATACGCGCTTGCAAGACATCGAGTTTGCCGTTCAAACCGAATTACCGCTGGTAAAGCAGCACCTTTGCGATGAGCTTTGGGCTATCCGGGGCGAGGGCTATTTCGCGCAACGCTACAACCGCATAAGCGGAGAGTTACAGCCGATAACTTTGCACCCTAGCCATAGCCCCACTATTCGTCATGGTTACGCTCAGGTGGTGCGCTTTTTCCCCGGTACTCGCGAGGAGTTGGCGGCGATTGACGAGGAGATTGTGCTCGCGGTGCTCGGCGCGCCCCTGCCCGGCAAGACCCACTGTTTCGAGGATCAGTACACCTCTAGCGCGGGACAATTTTACGAATTGCTCTCCGGGCATGACCGCTTTACTGCCGATATTCGCCCCCTCATGGAGCAAGTCGCCATGAAAAAGGGCTTCCGGCTTGGCATCTGCTGTCACCCTTATGATGTGTGTACCGAGTTGATAGCGCGAGAGATGGGCGTAATAATTACGGACGAGCGCGGACAATCGCTTAACCCGCCTCTGAATGTGGAGACGGACGTTAGCTGGGTGGGATACGCCAACCCTGCCATCCGGGCGCAAATCGAGCCGCTTTTGCTCAAGTCGCTGCGGGAGCGGGGATTAATTTAAGGGGCGTGTCTTTATCTTCTCGATAGCTCCCTGCGCTTTATGATTTGCCTCAAAATTTTCCCTTGCTACCCGCTCCAGTTCCGGCAGAACGCGCTGGTCTCCGATATTGCCGAGTGCTTCGGCAGCAGCTTCAGCCACGCTGTAATCCTCGCTCTCGGTGATTTTACTCAATAGAGGCTTGATGGAGCGAGGGTCTTTGATTTTACCCAAGGCTTCGGCAGCGGTACGGCGCACAAATAAATCTGGGTCGCATAAAGCATTTATCAAAGCGCCCACAGCACGCTTGTTTGCGATTTTACCTAACGCTTCGGCGGCGCGATAACGCACGAAACTGTCCCTGTCATCGTGCAAGGTTTTGATAAGCTCAGCAACGGCACGCTTGTTTGCAACCTCTCCCAGTTGCTTAGCAGCATTTTGGCGAACACCCCAATCCTCATGTCGTAGCAAGTCAATAAGTTGGCTAATGCGGCTTGCCTGTGGGCAATTTGCGCCATCCCTCCCTGCTTTTGCAGGGAAAAGACTCCCTAACTCATTAATTTTTCTGGCTTGTGGTGTATATAACATTGACTCAGCCCAGTTCAGATACATAGTCTGCTTCTGTGAATTATCTTTCATTGATAACATCCTTTACGGGTTAATAGTTTTAGCTTACTCACCACTGGCAGCTACATATCAACTAATGTTTTAAAAGTTTGCCTATTCTTTCAGGTACACGCTCTATAGAGCAAGTTACCTGTGACAGCACGTATAATCTGATGGGTTGTATGTACATTTGCCTTGAAGCCACCTGTCTCAACACAGTTTGCTAGTTTGAATAGTTCAGCGTCATACCAATTCCTCTTTTTGTAAATCCTCATAGCATAAGCAGCTTCTAAATTGAATTGTAGCATGACATTGCATGATGTTTTATAAACTTTTCTTTGCGAAATCCTAAAATTTTAATAATAAGGTTTTATATTCAAGAGCTTGCAATCTAAAGAATTTATAAATTCATTTAGCGTTTCTCTCTGTATGGCTAGAACTAATATTTAAATAAGTTCTAATCTTGCAGGGGTTTTATGGCTTTGTAATAGGTCAAACCGCTCTAAATCTCCGATAATGCCTCCTAGAATTCCTTGCAAGCACAACCGCCCTATTACAAAAAGGCTTGCCATTTTGATAGAGGATTCGATGTAGGCGCAGGTGATTTACCAGCCTTCTAAAGAAGCTATTCCTGAAAAGTGCGAAGATTTCCGCCCCGCTAACTTCTATTCAGAAATTTTACAATTAATTTAGACTTTTTTAACGTCACTAGCATTTCCCATAAGGTCAATTCAACTATACTATAGCAGGGTTGCTTATCAGGTATAATGGTTCCGGCGCAAAGCAGCCCTAGTTGGATGAACTTCATTAAGGACATAAAATTTGCTGCGTTTTTTTAGATTAGCCTATCTATATCTGACATTGCTGGCGCTTAGCCTGTTGCAGGCAGCTTGTGGCGATATTACCGCTACTCCGGTTCAAACCATCGCTGCCGTGACACCCACCCTTCAACCTGTATCTACTATCGCTCCCACGCTTACGACTGCCCGACCTTTCACGGTGGCGCTAGACCCCGGTCATGGAGGGGATGATTGGGGAGCAGGTCATTTCAACTCTAATGACCAACCCGATTTGCTGGAAAAGGATTTGACCTTACAACTGAGTACGGCTACCGCGACTCTGTTGCGGCAAAGCGGTTTCAAGGTTGTGATAACCCGCAACGGCGACGCTTCCGCCAATAATCTAACTACCGACCTTAACGGGGATGGTAAAATCAACGAACTTGATGATTTGCAAGCTCGTTTAAATCTTGCCAATAATAGCAAAGCCGATTTATTACTATCGCTGCATATAAACAGCAGTACGCCGGGTGACGGGGCAGGCGGATTTGAGACGTGGTATTGCGCAGACCGCTCTTTCGCGGAACGCAACAAATTATTTGCTCAACTAATCCAGCAGGAGAGCATAGCCAGCATGTACTCATTCGGCTATGAGGCGCAAGATCGCCGGGTTGCGGACGACCTCGAAATTGATTGGAACGGTAATCACCTATACATGTTTGGACCACCTACGCCCACCCGCAAGTCTGCCACCACCATGCCCGGCGCGTTAACCGAGGTTCTTTTCATTACCAATGATACCGAAGCGAATTTACTTAAGGATAGCAAAACTATCAAGGCGTTAGCGGAGGGCTACACACGGGCGATTCAGCAATATTTCGCCTACTACAAGGTTTAACTCCTTCCGCTCGATTTTAGCTTATTGAATAACATCGGTCAGTTCAGCGGTACGCCCGAAATAAATCTTGGGTTGTTCCTTCCTAATTACCTCACCCAAAAAACGCGCTCTACACCGATGGCGCGTGCCAACGGTTGCGGTTTTTTCAGGTCTGGTGCGCTACCCCAAATGGTATTGTTCTGATAAAATGCCAGAATCGGTTGAGATGGCGACCAATCGAAAAAGCGCGAACGAAAAGCGTAATAAGGGGGATAATTCAATTCCAAATCATATTGCTGCCCATTGCTAAGCTGTATGACCGTCATTCGCTGCGAATATGGGGGCGAGGTTGCGCCATTTCGGGTTATATCATAGCGCGAATAAACCGCCACATACTGCCCGGTGACATCCAGTTGGGCGCCGCTGCCGGGTCCGTACACTCGCCAACTACCTGTGGCAAGATTTAGCGCTTGCAAATCATTGTTCTGGCTGTAGTTGGCGGTAGTTGCGACCAAGCGGGCGCTATCGGGGCTGAAAGCGTTGAGGCGATTTATCACACTGCCGCCGGTTATCTCCTTAACCTGCCCTTCGGGAGATACCAGCCAAGTGGTAAAGCGCGAATAAGCGCTGCTGCCGGTTATCGCGATAGTTTTGCCGTCCGGCGACCACAATAAGCCCTTGCCAAGCGCGGAATAATTCGAGTTAACCGCTCCCACTTTCGTTACAAGGCGATTGTTAGGTTGGGACGTATCAACCTGCGAAAGGTAAAGCTCGTATTGCGCTTTGTCTAGCTTGTATGCCAACGTGCGCCCATCGTTTGACCAATCGAAAGCCGACACGGATTCATTAGTAATCAAGCTGGGAACGGGGGTTTCGGCGCCGCTTTGTTCCAGCGACAACACGTACAAACCCGCTGCCAAACGCGGGTCGTTGCCAAGCGCCTGATACGCCACCCGCTTGCCATCCGGCGACCATCGCACCGATTGAGTCAGGTCGTCCGGTGCGCCCACACCTTCGCTCAGTTTCACCCGTTGCTTACCATCAAGGCTACTAATCCACAGCGTCCCGGTGTATTGGTCGCCTACTTCCAGATAAGCCAATCGCCCACCCGCTGGCGCAACGCTTGCATCTAGCCCTCGAAATGCGCCGCTACTGATAACGATGCGCTGCCCGGTTTCAAGGTCAACTACGCTAAGATATTGCGTACCCACTCCACCTAATAATACCAGCTTTCCGCTTGGCTTTAGGTCATTTATAGTTGGAACTGAGATAGGGCGCGTGGTTGGTGTGGCAAGAGTAGAACCTACACCCAACGCATCAGCGCCGCAACAACTCGCCCCGATAAAGCTGTAGTTTGCTCCGAGCGCAGCAATGGATTTGTTGGCAGTATCCAACACTTCTAGATTTTCATCGAACCAGTCAAAGATATAATTGTTCGCTTGAGTAACTAAAGCGTTGCGCCCTGCCCCAGCACGCTCAAAGACGATGCGGCGATTGTCGGGCAACCAACTAACCGATAACACCGCATCTTTGTCTTGCCCGATAGCGGCAGAACCAACCGGAAAGGTGCGAGAGTTGCCCGTATCCACTTCGCTTATGGTGATACGTGGGCTGGCATCGGCGAAGGTTATATAACGACTGTTAAACGACCAGACCGGGGCAACTTTCAGGCGCGGCGAAGGACTGTAATAATCAGCATACGCCCAGACCAAACTGTAAAACTCACTCCCGCTTCCAGCGTAATCGGTCAAACGACGAAAGGTAGTACCTTCCGGGCTGGCTTTATACAGCGAAACCTTGTCGCGTTGCGAATCTGCGGCGGTAAAGGCGAGGCTTGAGCCATCCGGCGACCAGCTAACGAACAGCACATCCAAACCGTTCAGTTTCAGCTTGTCGCTCAAATTTACTCGATTCGAGCCATCCGCGTTGGTCAGGTACAGGCTACGGGGCTGGTCAATCAGGTTATTGCCGCTAATATAGGCAAGGCGCTTACCATCCGGCGACCATACCCCATATAGAGCGCGGTCTGCCAGCAAAATTCCCGCATCCTTGCCGGAAACGCTACCATCAGCGGGAATTATATAAAGTGCAGATTTCTGCTTGACCTCAGCCAGAATAGGCAAAGGCACAGAAGGGCGCAAAAAACGAGTAGAGGTCGAGGGAGTTGGAGAGGGGGTTGCAGTGGGCGAGTCTGGGTCTGGTACGGTGCGGGTGAATAGCACACGGGCGCTATCAGGCGACCACTGCGGGTTAAACCCATCCGCATTTACTACCTTGCGATTTTTGCCGTCCGCGTCCACGCTCACAAGCTGGTGAGTGCGATTGTAATCTCCCGCAGCTTGATCTCCGTTAAGCTCAGTGAAAATTATACGCGTGCCGTCCGGCGACCAAGTTGCCCCAAACTCTGCCTCCGCGCTTTCGGTAAGGCGACCCGACACCTTGCTGCCCGGTTCAACCGTGTACAAATCGGGCCAACCGTCCGCATTACTAAGATACATCAGGCGGTCTTTAGGTAAATCTTTTTCAGGGTTAGCGGTGGAGTTCTCATCGCCGCATGCCACTAGTAACAGAGTTGCCAGCAGCAAACAAGCAAAAACCGGGTAGGCAAACTTGTAAGCAATCACTTGACAGCAGCCCCTTTCACCTTAAACAAACAGCGAGGCTATTTTCAACCGTTCCGACATACTATTCATCTCTACCAATGAAGGTTGTTCCACCGGGTTGGCGGCAGCTTTCAATACTTTGGGCAATATGTTGATGTCGCCTAGGGTGTTCAGGAAAATACCGGGGCGAGATAGCACCCAACTTACCATTGTATTAATATCATCCTGACTTTCTAACGGCTCGTACCAAGTGGCGCAGGTGCGCTCCTGTTCTCCCCATGGGCGGCGGCAAAGTGCTTTGATAGTTTGTATGGCTACATTGCGATTCTGGCAAAAAGCCGCCACTGTGTTAAAATCGGCGGCATAGGCTGAGTTCTGCAGCAGGATATAATTGTACGGCAGTAACACCGAGTCGAAATCGAAAAAAGCGAGGCTACGCAAATGTGTCGCGGCAATGCCCAACCCATGCCCGGTAACACCGATATACGAAACCAACTTTTGCTCGCGAGCTTCGATGAGAGCTTCGAGAGCGCCACCCGGACCCATCGCAATTCTCCATTCTTCCGGGTCTGCCAGATTATGGAGTTGCAACAAATCCACGCGCTCTACCTGCAACCGCTCCAAAGAACGGTGAATTTCGTCACGGGCTGCCTGATAAGTGCGTTCGCCCGTTTTGGTAGCGAGAAAGAAGTTTTGGCGATGCTCCCGCATCCATGGACCGATTCGCAATTCGGATTCTCCATAGCTGGCAGCGGTATCTATATGGTTTATGCCGTATTCCAACAGCAATTCAAGGGTACGGTCTGCATCAGCCTGACTTACCCGACCAAGCGCCGCCGCCCCAAAAATTGTGCGGGTGCTAAGGTGTCCGGTTCTACCAAAAGGTATTTTCTCAATCATAGGTTATAATCTTTCCGGTATCTTTTTCAGAATTGTCGCTTCGTAAATAAGCTCATTGTCTGGATTGCCCGAATCATTTTTACAAGATAATAAACGCTACTCATGCCTTTTACGCTAGACTTACAACTACTATTATGCAACATAATCGCTATTTTTCATAACCATTACGGTGATGTATAATTAAGGGCAAATGGAATACAACGGAAAAAATAAAATTGTAACATTGTGCGGTGGAGTGGGGGGCGCGAAAATGGCGCTCGGTCTCTACCGCTGTCTTAAAGAGCGAGGACGCGCCAATGATCTTGCCATTATCGGCAATACGGGCGACGACCTCGATATGTTCGGGCTACATGTTTGCCCGGATTTGGACACGGTGCTGTACACGCTGTCAGGGTTGTCAAACCCTCAGCAGGGTTGGGGCATCGCGGACGATACCTACCGCGTCCTAGATTTGTTTAAACGCTACGGCGAGGATACTTGGTTTTTGCTGGGCGATCAGGATTTTGCCACCCATATCCTACGCACCCGTATGCTCAAAGAGGGCGTTAGCCTCACCGAAATAACCGCCACTTTGACCGTCGCGCTTGGGTTGGATTGCGCCCTGTTGCCCATGTCCGATTCTTCGGTGCGTACTTATGTGGAAACGCTTGAAGTGGGCGAAATCCCCTTTCAGGAATATTTCGTTCGGCGACACGCTGCCGATACGGTGGTCGGTATCCGCTACGATGGAATCGAGCAAGCCGAAATAACCGCGCCTATCGCGGCGGCAATCTGGCAATCAGAACTGGTCATAATCGCGCCTTCTAACCCTTACCTTAGTATCGAGCCGATTTTGCAAGTTAAAGGTATGGAGCAAGCGCTTCTACAATGCAATTCTCCGGTGGTGGTGGTCAGCCCGATTGTGGGCGGGAAAGCCCTCAAGGGACCCGCTGCCGATATTATGCGTAGCTTCGATGGGGTAGAACCTTCCGCGCTGGGCGTTGCCAAATACTATAAAGATTTGGTAGGAGGCTTTGTGCTGGATGTAACCGATGATAATCTGGCAGAAGAAATAGCCGCGATGGGGTATCAGGTGCTGGTCACGCAAACTGTTATGCAAACCGATGAGGATAAGCAGTTACTCGCCGAGCATATTTTGGAGGAATTTCTGCCGCGATGAGTCAGGTTCAGCTAATTGCGCTTGAGCATGTACCGCTGGTCAAACCGGGGGACGACCTCGCCGCGCTGCTGTTTGATTGCCTTCTACAACAGGGGTTGCGCTTCGAGGATGGCGATATACTCGCGCTGGCGCAAAAGATTGTGAGTAAAAGCGAAGGACGGTTGGTAAATCTAAACCAGGTAGTGCCATCCGAACGCGCCCTTGCCATCGCCGCCGTTTACGGCAAAGACCCCCGTCATGTGCAGGTCATTCTGGATGAAAGCCGCGAGGTTATCTGGGTCAGTCCCGGCATTTTGGTGGTGGAGACACAGCAAGGCTACGTTTGCGCCAATGCAGGGGTAGATCGCTCCAATATCGAGCAACCGGGCGAGATGCAAGGTGACGAATGGCTCGCTCTTCTGCCCGAAAACCCCGATGACAGCGCCGCTGCTCTGCGCCAACGGTTGCTGGAATTGAGCGGCAAAGAGTTAGCGGTAATCATCAACGATACGCATGGTCGCCCCTTTCGCATGGGTGGCGTAGGGGTTTGCCTCGGTTCTGCCGGACTGGAAACGCTGGTGGATAAACGCGGCGAGAGGGATATGTTCGGCTATGTGCTGCAAGGCACGCAAGTGGCAACGGGTGATGAACTTGCAGCGGCTGCCTCTTTGCTGATGGGACAGAGCACCGAAGCAGTTCCGGCTGTGGTAATCAGGGGTTATAACTATCGCCCCGCACCCGATTCCGGCGCTGCCTCGCTGGTGCGCCCCGCTGCTACTGATGTTTTTCGCTATCCGGCAAATCGCAAGCTATTTTAAGCAGGAGTTTATGCCACTTACTAGCGACAATGCGCTAAATATGCCACTGTTCAAGTTCAAAATCCTGAGTGGCTTTCCCAATGTTAAACACGGGGTCAGCACCCGCTACGCTCCCGCCAATCCTTTATTTCAGGAAGCGCAACCCGAACGCCCCGATGATTACAAAATGGGCGGCGGAAATGTGGGTTTGTCAGATGAGGTTATGAATCTGCGGCGCAGCGAGTTCATCGAGGCAGTGGGCGGCGATTGGCGCAAGCATTTGCCCAACCTTACCAGCGGCTACCAACAACATACCGCTAACGTGGCGGTGGTGGACGAAGAATTTTATGGAGCAGGGCGCAACTGGCGCAATTCTATCCCCGCTACCGATGCGCTGGTAACAAACCTGTCCGGCATCCCTCTACTCACCGGACACGCCGATTGTCCACCCATCCTGTTTTACGACCCCATTAAAAAAGTGATTGCTTCCGCCCATAGCGGTTGGCGCGGAACGGTGCAGAAAATCGCGGCGGAGACAGTGCAGGTAATGCACGCACGCTTTGGCTGCGACCCAAAGGATATTTTGACAGGCATCGGACCTTCGATTGGGGGTTGCTGCTACACCGTGAATGAGACAGTGGCGCAAGAGGCGTTTGCCGCATTTGGCGAGGAAGAATCGCGCAGCTTTCTATCACTGCGCGAGGATGGGTTATACCTCTTTAACCTATGGGCAGCAATTGAAGATACTCTGCGAATAGCGGGCGTTAAACCCTCTCACATCGAACATAGCGAATTGTGTAGCCTGTGTCACCATGATACCTTTTTCAGCTACCGCGCCCAACCCCCCGAACTGAAAGGCAAGCAGGGCAACTACGGCGCGTTGATTATGCTGGTATAACCGCTGTTAAACGGACTATTCCTCTGCGTGGGGCGTTTCCTGTAGCGACAACGCCACTTGCCGAATGCGTACTCCTTCCATTTTCTCTACTCTAAGAGTAATGGTTACATTTACTAAGGTAATTTCATCGGAATCGGGGTCAGGGTCAGGCATGGGGCGCACCTGTGGCAAGCTGATGACATCACCGAAGGCGGCGATGCGCCCCAGATGTTTCAGCACTAACCCACTGATAGTTTCCACTTCCTCTTCTTCCAACTGCAAATCGAGAGCCTCGTTCAACTCATTCAGGGTAGTTGCGCCGTCCACCAGAAAACGCCCATCCCCCTCCGATTTAATGCGACTCTCCTCCATATCGTACTCGTCCTGAATATCGCCTACGATTTCCTCAATACAATCTTCAAGAGTCACAATCCCCGCCAACCCGCCATACTCGTCTATCACAATCGCCATCTGGGTACGGCTTTTCTGCAACTCCGCCAACAAATCGCCTACCCGCTTGGATTCGGGGATGAAATAGGGCTTTCGCAAGATATGACTTACAGGCAAATTGGGCTGATTTTCTATCAAATGCTTTAGAATATCTTTGGCGTAGGCCACCCCAATTATATGCTCGCTATTTCCAGACTTATGTACGGGATAGCGCGAATAGCCCGAATTTACAATCTCATGGGCGGCAGAATGGATTGTTACAGCGACATCCAGCATCAGCACATCCATACGCGGAATCATAATCTCGCGCACTTGCCTATCGGTAAACTCAAAGACCCGATTGATAATATCGCTTTCCTGCTTCTCCAGCACCCCTTCTTCTTGTCCGGTTTCCACCATCGAAACGATTTCTTCTTGACTGACCGAAGGCATAGTTGCTTTGCGCCGTCCTCCCAACAGACGTACAAAAAAATTGGTGATACCGGTAAGCATCGCCACCAGCGGATTGGCAACCTTTGAGATAAACTCAATGGGGTGGGCTACAAACAGCGCCACTTTTTCTGAGGCTTCCACCGCCAAAGTTTTTGGCACAAGTTCGCCGAATATCAACGAGATAAAAGCGATGAGTACCGTCACAATAATAAAGGCTAGGGTGGAAGCGGAGCCGCTCACAAAATCAAGCGGCACGGCTTTGAACCAGCCTTCAAATATCTTGACCAGACTCACCGCACCAAAAGCAGAAGCGAAAAACCCTGCCAGCGTGACCCCAATCTGGATGGTGGAAAGAAAACGCCCTGTGTTGTCGGTAAGGCGCAAGATACTACGGGCGGAACCGTTGCCCTCGTCCGCCAGTTGCTTGACCCGAGATTTTCGGACAGTCACCAACGCAATTTCGCTGGCAGCGAAAAAGGCGTTAAGCAGCACCAAAACCAAAATAGCCAGATATTCTAACAAATTGGCTTCCAAATATTATAATCTCCCAAAACATACCTTTTGATGGTTTACCTATGATTTTTCAGCTTATCAGAGGCTTTTGCACTCCCGCCCACACCTGAAACTATGCAAATGCCCCGTTACAGTTAATTATAATACCACTATGTGACCTTAAAATGTGGTAAAATGATTCAAATCAAAGAAGAAATAATCCAATTCTGGATTTATTTGTAATCTGACAACCAGAGGGTTTCCCAAGCTTCACATTACCGGAGGAACTATTAATAATGACCCTCATGCGGGAAGAGATCTTTGACCAGCCGGCGGCTCTGGAACGTGCCTGGAATCAAAACAAGGTGCTGGTGCGAGAAGTTGCACGCAAACTAAATGCCTTCAAGCCTGAACTGGTAATGATAGCGGCACGCGGTAGCTCTGACAACGCTGCTACCTACGCCCGCTATATTTTCGAGGCGTATGCCGGGTTGCCTGTTTCTCTGGCGGCTCCATCGCTTTTCACACTATACCGCCGCCCACCCAACCTGAAAAAAGCGTGGGTTATCGGTATCAGCCAATCGGGTACTTCGCCGGATATTGTGGAAGTTATCAGCGAGTCGGCAGCACAGGGCGCATTTACGCTCGCTATCACCAACGACCCCGAATCGGCGCTGGCAAAAGCAGCCGCGATAGCTATGCCGTTGTATGCAGGACCTGAGAAATCGGTGGCTGCCACCAAAACTTACACCAGCGAACTGATGCTGATGGCAATGCTTGCTGCCGAACTAGGCGATGATAACGGCTTGCGAGTTGGGCTAGAGCGTTTGCCCGAAGCAATTAGCGCTGCCCTCAAGCTCGAAGACAAGATTACCAAAATAGCGCAACAACCGATATACCACGAGGCAAAGGATTTTCTAGTGCTAGGGCGCGGTTATAACTTCCCTACTGCCCTTGAAATTGCCCTCAAACTGAAAGAAGCGGCTTATATTTTCGCAGCGCCCTACTCCTCGGCAGATTTTCTGCATGGACCCTTCGCGTTGGCGCAAAAAAGTCTGCCCGCGCTGCTGGTAGGCGCAAGTGGTCCCGCTGTACCGGGTTTGCTGGATTTGGCGCGAAAGCTGATTGAGCGCGGGGTTGAGATTACTACCGTAGGGGATGACCAAACGCTGTTACGTACCGCCACGCCCAACGGAGCCGCTTTACCTGTCAATTTGCAGGGCATACCGGAAGCGTTAAGCCCTATCCCCTGTGTGGTGCCGGGGCAATTGCTGGCGTTACATCTGGCGCTTGCCCGCAACCTTGACCCTGATAAACCGCGTGGCTTGAATAAAATCACCCAAACCTACTAAAAATCGCCCCCTTCTTTCCGAAAATAGAAGGGGGATTTTTACCTCGCTATTTCAGCCTACCTTTAGGGCAGAGCAACCTCGCTTTTTGCCCATTCTAGGCTACTTCCCATAGCGCCACAAATGGTATTGGCGACCAACGTTACCCATCTCCACCTTGAAGCCGTCCGGGTTATCGGGCGTGAAGGTCATGATGCGACGTTCAAAAGCCTGCACCAGCACCTTCATATCCTTGCCGCCCACCTTGATAGTAGTCCAATAGGCTTCGGAAATGGGAAAGCCCATCGCGAAAACCCAATCAAGCACATTAGCATTTGTGACTCCGGCGTTCTCCCAAATTGGACCACCCTGCTGGAAAAAATCCCAGAAGGGCGAGGCGATGTTATGCCCGGTTTCGTTCACATAAGCGTTGTAACGCACGTTATACTGAGTAAAGCCTGCATTCTCGCCCACCTGTCCGTTAGCAGCCATAGTCGAAAGCGCCAATTGCCCGTTCTTGTTATCCACGCGCTTGTCAGCAGCCAACGAAGCGACTCCCGCCATGCTGGCAAAAGTAGGGCTATTCGGATTATTCTGGAAATCACCCGCCACCGGGATATTAGCTGCACCCTTATTCTGCTCGGCGTTGGGGTCATCGCCCACCTGAATTTTGCCGCGCATCATCTCGCGCACCAGCAAGCCGTTAGTGACGAACCATTGCGCGTTCGAGTCGGTGGTAGGGCGCGTAATCTCCATACGACTCTTGTCGAAGTAATAGACAAGGCGCGAACCGCCCGGTCCCTCATTGTACGGTTCGCGGTACATCGCAAAGTTTTCAGGTCCCCATAGCCATGTGCGCGAGACTGCCCCATTATCCACCAATAAATCAGTGCGACTCCACACCTTCATAATGCTGCTTTCACCAAACATCTTGAGCGTGCCTTTGTATTGCTGAGCATATTGTCGAGTCATATCAACATATTGATTACCCCACAACTCGCCCGACTCAATGGAACTGCCCTCGTACCATTCATTCCAAGTGCTAATGGTAATCAAATCTGGGGTACTGCGGATGGCAGCTTGCCAACTACGTTGGTAATACGCGCCACCCTCACGGTCGCGAAACTCACCGGGAGAACGCAACTTGCGGTCATCATAGCCGGGAGTTACTCCCGCCAGCCAATAACGGCGCTGTCCGGTGCGTGCCTGATAATTATTCACATCGTTACGGAATTGTTGATCTTTGGCAACCGGGTTGTTATCCCATTTTGCCGCGCTGAACAGATGTATGCCGTCGAACACGGAGAGCGGTGCGGTATCAATTGCATCAGTTGACCAGAGTTGTTCATGGTTGGGGTCAACCTGATTGCGGATATTCTGCCATACGCCAATATCTCCTACCGCATCGGATCGCCAGAAAAATAACACCGGCTTGCCCTCGTAGCGCAGATAATTGAGGCTGCTCATATAATTATCGCGGATGTAGCGCAGGTTATTAATAGTAGCGTTGACCGAAGTATCCGCCAACGTTGTTTCGTAATGAATCGTCAGTTTGAAGCCACCGCTGGCAGAAGTGAGCATAGTTTTGAAACGATCCGCCCAATCTCCGGTTGAACCGTTCCAAGTCACGGCGAAAGCGTCAATACCAGCCGAACGCGCTTTATCCATGTGTCCGCGCAAAGCGTTAGCATCGCGGCTATCGTAGAGTGGGTTGGGGAGGCTGCTCATCAAGCCCCGATTCCACACCTTTGGGTCGCGCTGATCGTACCATGGGTAGTAAAAAGCCACCACCGAGCCGGGAGTTCTACCGCCATAAGCTTGGGCTGCTTGCGGAGTTTGTCCGAACATACATAGACTCAATACGATTGTCTCAGCAATAATTAAGGCGCAAAGACGCAGCATGCGCCTATAGGAACTAATTCTTATTGGATTCACCAGATAATACTCCTGTTCCGTTAATCCTATTTCCTACGTTTATATTGGTTATACTACTATAACTCGCTTTTCGAGTAAAAAAAATCGTAGATAAGTACCAAACAAAAAAAGGAAGACAGAAAGCAGGCAAGAAAAAAATCAGGGGCGAGTTACATAATAACCTCGTCCCTGAAAAGAGCAGATGTCCTGTACTTTACTGTATTAGAAAAGTCCCTGCGAGACTTCGGCTTTATCCGCTACCTCAGCAGTTAACGGCTGATTTTGACCGGAACGGGGCGCTTCCTTGAATAAGAAACAAATCAAGATTGTCGCCACGCATATAAGCAAAACCGCAAAGAAGCCTTGTTGCAACGCTCCGGCAAAGGAAGTTTTTACCGAAGCAAATACCTGATTCAGCAGGTCAAGGCTTTGCTGAGCGTTCGGTCCGTCAGAGCTTTTGACCTTTTCTATAACCATATTGCGGTAGTCGGGATTAACCAGCGTCTGCGGATTAGTGGCAAATTGCAAAACTTGCGGAGGCAGATAACGCGCCGCATCTGCCGGGAGATTATTGGCTAAATTGCTAGACATAGTGTTGTTAACCACAGTACCGACAATCGCAATTCCCAGAACCCCGCCCAATTGCCCGAAAAATCTCACTGCTCCAGTACCAACGCCCAGTTGCGAGCGCGGCAGCGAGTTCTGTACAGATAACGTCAAAATACTCCAGAACGGACCCATTCCCAGCCCTGCGATAATCATGAAAAATACCGCCTCGATTATTGCGGTGGTAGGTGACATTTGCGCTATCAGGAACACACCCAACGCCATAATCAGTCCGGCTATAATCGTAATCACTACATAACGTCCGAGACGGCTCACCAGAATCCCGGCTACCATTGCGCCCACCACCGAACTCAGCGTAAGCGGCGTAATCAACTCTCCGGCGTTAGTAGCGGATTCCCCCAAAATGCCCTGTAGAAAAAGCGGCAGGTAAATAATCAAGCCGATTACCACCATCATCTGCAACATCGAAAGCAACGAGGCTATGGTGAAAATGCGGTTGCGTAGAAGGTTTAGCGGTAAAATGGGGTCTGGCACAAACCGTTCTGCCAACACAAACAGCAAGTAAAGCGCTCCGGCAGCAATCAAAATGCCTACCACCTGCACTGAGTCCCACGCATAGGTTTGGTTACTGCCCCATGTTAGACCCAACAACAGGCAAGTTGTGGCTGCTGCCACCAAAATTGCTCCTAGAAAGTCAATGCGGCGAATGGCTGCCCAACCGGTATGGGTGGCGCTGCGCTCGGACAAATTCCCCGGTAGGTAGAGCATCAACCCCAGCAATGCAAAGAATCCAATCGGCATATTAATATAGAAGACCCAACGCCAGCGCGTAGTTTCTGTTACCAAATCGCCCATGAGTAGTCCGTTATCGGTGAGCCAACCTCCTAGAGTAGGACCAATGAGATTGGCGATACCGTAAACCGAGCCGAACAGTCCTTGCCACTTGCCCCGCTCTGATGGCGGAAAAATATCGCCCACCACCGTAAAGACAAGCGCAATACCTGTACCTGCTCCGAAACCCTGCAAGGCTCGGAAGGCGATAAACTGATCCATTGTCTGAGCCGCCCCTGCTAGCACAGAACCTATCAAGAATATCAAAGAACCGATTATCAAAAACCATTTGCGCCCGAATTGGTCTGAAAGCTTGCCTACGATTGGTATCACGGTGACAGATGCCAGCGCATAGGCTGTTACAGACCAAGTGTAGCGGTCAAACCCTTGCAAGGTACTGATAATTCGAGGTAATGCGGTGCTAATGATAGTTTGATCTAGTGCTTCTAACAAAAGAGTCAGCAGCAGTGCGCCAAGTACACTGAACAGCGCAAAACCATGCAACCGCCGCCCGATTTCGCCCGGATGTGCGCTTGCTACTGCCCCTTTTGGGGATGATTGTTCCATAAGTTTTATGTATCCTTTCAAGTTGTCTTATGATGTTCCGCCAAAGCAGCGGCGTGTGGAGCATGGGTTATCGGTTAAACGTATCAGCAATTCATGAAAAAGCCGTAGCTCTTCCGGGCTGAATATTGCAAAATATTGAGCAGAGAAACATATTAGTAAAAAACATTATAACAAAAAACGATTCTGCCAACTTTCATTTTATCGAGCGGTTGCCTTAACCGGATAATAAGGTCTTGAAATCCGCGCTAATCGTCCGATTTATACGATTTTGGCAGGAACAGCTAGTTACAATCCAATATAATCCTCGAACTAGCGCATGAAACAAATCTGACACTTTATACGTAGAAAAAGTGAATTGAGTAGTTAAAAAATTCTCACACAATTCCAAGCATTATATTGCTATAATACACTGTAGCTGCTAATATCAAATTGCGGGCTTAACTTAATATCAGGAGTTAGAAACTATGTGGAACAACAATCAGAACAATAACTACCCGCCTGCATGGCAAGGGCAACCCGTGTATGCAGGCGCTACTACGCTAGATCGCAGTAGCCTAATCCAGAAAGTAATGTGGTTTACCACCACCTCTATTGTAGCGGCGGCGGCAGGCGTATGGCTTGGCGTGAACGGCTTACACAGCGCCTACAATATGAGCCGGGGTAGCTCAATCCTATGGATAATCGCTGAAATCGCTTTCATGATAGGAGCTATGTCGCTACGCAATGTTACGCCCATCAACTTCGTTCTGTTGTACGGCTTTGCTCTTTCGTCCGGTGTGCTGCTTGCCCCTACCATGCAAATTCTGTCAGATGCGGGCTATAGCGGCATCATAGTGCAAGCTTTGCTGATAACAGGCTCGCTTACCTTTGCCCTCGGCATATACGCTTGGACAACCAAGCGCGATTTCAGCGGACTTGCGCCGTACCTTTTCGTAGCCGTTATCGGGCTACTAATCGTGAGTATGCTTAACATCTTCCTGCACAGTACAATGCTGTACAGCGTAATAATGTACGCGGGTGTGATGATTTTCAGCTTCTATCTTATCTTCGATGTGCAGCAAGCCAAGAAGAGTGAGAACACCATCGGTAACGCTATCGCTCTCAGCATCGGGATATATTTGGATATTCTGAACCTGTTCCTCTTTATCCTGCAAATTCTGATGTCACTACAGGGACGGGATTAATTCCGAATAGAAGTATTAAAAATAGCTTGAGAGTGGCAGCGTTGCCACTCTTTTTTTGCGGGTTAACTTATAGCTTTACTAACTTTCTGTACTTTACCCTGTGAATCCAGCACTACCACCAGTTTTAACGGTAAAGACTCTGCCTGTAGTTGAACTTTCACCTTACTTGTTGTATCCGCAAGTGCATCATTAGCCTTGTCATAAGTTTGTTTTGCCTCCGTTTTTCCATTAGCTACCAATGTCTTGAATTGCTCTTGGGTTTTGGAGTCGGCAAACCATCCATCCATTTCAGGAATCCGCTTTTCTACTTCCCCATAAAATTTATTTTGGTCATCCAACCACGTTTTAAGATCCTTCTGTACTTCCTCAATCCGGCTAACTGCAAGTTCTCTGCTCTCCGGCAGTGCGCTTCTTACCTGTGCTGACAACGCTCTGACGCTCAAAGCTGCCAGATAAACCTGAGATTGTCGCTGATAATCAGAAATACTTTTCTTAAATTCGTTGATTTTGCTATCATCCCGGAAACCTATCAACATCTTATCAAGCTTAATTTGTTTGAATGAGTCGTAAGAACGGGCTGCCTGCGTATGGTAAAAGCTGATAGTTTGCTGAGATTCACGCTCTACTTCTTCAAGTTGGGTGCGAAAACTTTCCAAGTCGGTTGGCGCAATTTTTCGCTGGTTCATAACCGTCTTGATACCGTTTAAGTATTTCAGATTTCCATCTATAATGCTGATTTCTTTGTCATCAAGAAACGATTTGATAGCATCCAGCTTTTTATTAACTACCTCAAATTGCTGATTAATCCCATCCATAAACTGATCAAGCACTATGCTGCTTACTAGAGTAAATACCAGAACGGAAGGTGCTATTGATGTTGGCTTGAATGGAGAAAAGCCAATATGCCCCACTATCTTACCTGTATTTTTCTCAGTTATTACGCTACTGACTCCTCCAATTTTATAGTTCATTTGCTCATAATTACCGTTCTTTAGACCCTTGCAAATAGCAGGCTGACAAATAACTGAATAGGTATTGGGTATCACGTTTGTAGGATTTTTAAGCGCAACCAGTGAAGTAGCTCCTACAAAAAAAGTATCCATCCCATCGAGGATGCTTTGATTCATGGGTACTTCCTGCAACTGTTCGTTTACACCTTCGTATAAACTGATTTCCATCCAAGGGTTATCTTCTCCACCTACTTGCAACATATTTGGTTTTGGTACAGGTGTCGGGGAAGGTGCTGGAGTGTTAGTAGTCATCTGCACTATTGTATTTCCAGTTATTGGGCTTACTGAAACAGTCCCGCTATTAACGGTTGCCGATAAACCACCGCAAGCAGACAAAATCAGGGTGAGTATTAAGAGATAAACTATGGCGAATCTTAGTTGTGGTTCCATGACTTGTGCATATTCCTTTGAAATTTTGTCCACTTGTTTTGGAAAAATTGAATTAGATAGTTACTTCCCACATAGTTGGAACTTTCATGTTTGTATAGCCTCTCTCTTTCAGAAAGCCTACCACTTCTTGAGCTTGCAGGAACTCTTTTTTGATTTGTCAATAACAGGAAATAGCGACTTTAGGGTAATGCTTGGAAAGAACATCAGTGAGAAAGCTACCTTGAGTCAACTGCTGCTCTGTTTTATGCTTGCCTTCTATAGCTTCAAAAACCGCACGGATTACAGCCTCTACGACTGGCACAGCAACCGAGTTTCCGGTCAATTTTCTCATTGCTCCGTAATTACGGACAATTTTGAAACTATCAGGAAATCCTTGCAATCTTAGCATTTCCCGCTCTGTAAGTCGTCTTTCCCCATCAACTAGTAGATAATTATAAGAAGCTCCAGCCCTCAAAGCACAAGAATAGTTATAAGCGCTAACGTGACCCCCTTTATTTTCGTGCCAAACCGTGCGATGCGTGCTTATTCTATCCCTCTTTGCCAATCGGTTTTGCTTAATCATTTCAGAAGCATAATAGAATTCAGAAACATTATCCTCAAGTATCTCTTCCAATGATTTCATAGGAACTCCGCCTTTGGACCAGCGAAACTCCACCGATTCTTTAAAGCCCACTATGAATACTCTTTCTCGCTTCTGCGGCAATCCAAAATTGAGAGCATTTAACACTTTATACTGTGCCATGTATCCTAGCTCTTCCAAACTTTCCATGATACGTTTTAATGTATGACCTTTATCGTGACCAACTAACTGCTTTACGTTTTCCAAAACAAACATTCTTGGTTTTTTTTCTGCTAGGATACGAACTATTTCAAAAAATAAAGTTCCTCTTGTATCCTCAAAACCTTTTCGCTCTCCAATAATACTGAAGGGTTGGCAAGGGAATCCAGCAAGCAGCAGGTCATGATCAGGTACGTTAGAAGCTGAAATTTTATGTATATCACCAAAGGGTTTCTCTCCGAAATTGGCTTCATACATAGCTTGAGAATCTGAGTCAATATCTGAGGAAAGAACGCAGGAAGTAGAAATTCCTTTTTCCCTTGCTATATTCTCAACTGCCAAACGAAGCCCCCCAATACCACAGAAAAGATCTATGTACTTTAACTCCTTCAATCTTATTCTCCAACCATTATTCGGGATTTTTTGTTTATCTATCATATTAAATCAAATTTGAGGGGTATCGTAAAGTCTCGATTATTTTGAAATCACAAAAGGCTTTCTCAAAATATCTTACACAAGAACCTCCACAAATTGGAATTGATTCTTAACTTGTCATAATAAGGGTCTTTTCTTTTTACATAACATGTATTAGAATAGCCTGTAGTAATCGTGTTATGTTAATTTCTCGCGTTTTCCGGCTCATACCCAAGGGAGGGGCTTTCCAAAATGCGCCTAAACAATGCTTCGGACAGGAATTTTAAGCTAAACAGGTTGCGGATACTGGGAGTAGTATTCTTGCTAGTAACTGCCTTCAATTTGACCCCTACCGTAGAGGCAGGTTCTTTCACCGCGCCCGCTTTTGAAAATACTTGGCGTCGCCCCGATTTGCCCGTTTTACAACAAGCGGTCAAGCGCAGTTTTGTATATGGGGTAGAGGGCTTCTATTCCAGCTACGAACCTTATGATGAATCGCCCAATGGGCAACGTTTGGTGCAATATTTCGATAAAGCCCGCATGGAAATTACCCGTCCCGATTTTGACCAGAATAACCTCTACTATGTTACCAACGGCTTGCTGGTTAAGGAGTTGGTGCAAGGCAATCTACAATTGGGCGACCGTCGCTTCCAATCTCGTTATCCCGCTTACGATATTCCGGTCGTGGGTGACCCGATTAATAATGATGCGGCTACCTATGGCAGCTTTACCGATATTGCAAGCACACAGCTAAACCGTTCCAAAGAACCGCAGGTAGGGTTGCCAATTACGCAGACCATCAACCGCAAAGGCGTAATTGACAATAATCCGGGATTGGGCGCGTTGACCACATACGGCTATTATGAACCGGTGCTAGGTCACAATATCGCCAAGCCTTTCTGGGATTACTTTAATCAGAAAGGAATAATCTTTGAGGGGCAAAATCCAACAGTGGGTCTGGTGCTGAACTGGGTTTATACGGTGGGCTACCCCCTCACCGAGCCGATGTGGACAGTCGCAACCGTTGCTGGCGCCAAACGCGATGTGTTGGTGCAACTTTTCGAGCGGCGTGTGCTGACTTGGACTCCCGGCAACCCGGATGATTTCAAGGTGGAAATGGGCAACGTAGGGCGGCACTACTATTATTGGCGCTACGATCCCAAATACGATGTGCCGATAACACCTGCCTCGCGGGCTACTATCAATCCGACCGCCGCTTTCCCCGGTACAACCTTCGTGGTCAGGAGTGATAGCTTCATTCCCAATGAGGCAATCAATATTATGCTGATAACACCAGACGGCAAAACTAGCGCATCTTTTGATACTTGGGCTGCAAATGCCAAAGGTGAATTGCTCTACGTCTTTACTACTAATGCTGGAGCTACAAAGGGTGTTTATACCCTTATCTTCGATGGGCAAAAGAGCGGCAATCGCTCGATAGTGTACTTCAAGCTCATTGGCATACCCGGCATAACCGAGTAGGCTATTACAGAAGCTCGCCCCTTTTCCGGTTGCCGGGAAGGGGGTTTTTTATTGGCGATTAATCCGCTCTACCAACACCAAAACTACATAGGTGATGGCAGCTAGATATAACGCCAACGCGCCTTCAATTAGCAGATGTAACCAGAAATGGGAATCGGTGAAGGAGGCGGAGTATTCTTCACCCGCGATACGGGAAAAATGCCAAATGAGCGCACCCGCCAGCCCGGTCAGCCCGGAAAAAGCCAGTCGCGCCCTTGAAAGCTGTCGTTTCACTTCAGGGCGCGGCGCTGTCGCAGAATCTCATAGAGTGCCACCGAACCCGCTACCGCCGCGTTGAGTGATTCTACTCTGCCAAGCATCGGTAACTTAATAAAGAAATCGCACTTTTCGCGCACAAGGCGACTCAAGCCTGCGCCTTCGCTGCCCACCACCAGCCCGATTTTGCCGGTGTAATCGGCACGGTCGTAATCTTGCGCGTCCGGTTCATGCTCTAGCCCTGCCACCCACACGCCGGATTCTTTCAACTCGTCCAACGCACGCGGCAAGTTTACCACCTGACAGATATGAAGATGCTCGACTGCTCCGCTGCTGGCGTTGCGAACTGCGGGAGTAATCCCGGCAGCGCGGCGTTCGGGGATAATCAACGCAGTTACGCCCGTTGCTTCGGCGCAGCGAATGAGCGTACCAAGATTTTGAGGGTCTTGCAAATAGTCCAGTATCAAAAAAAGCGCATCTGGATTATCGGCAGCTTGCGACAGCACCTCATCAAGATTGGCGTAGCGATAATCTGAGACTTCGGCGACTATGCCCTGATGGTTGGCGTTGGTGGTGCGCTTGTCCAGTTCAGGGCGCGATAGTTTCTGCAAAGGGATTTTGCGTGCGGTTGTTTCCTTGAGAGCGAAATCCAACGTTCCGCCCGTTTTGGCTTCCGCGCCGTCAGCAAGATAAAGACGCAAAACTTTAGTGCCGGCTTTGGTACTACGCAACGCTTCGGCGACCGCATTTCGCCCGTAAATTAATTCCATCGGTTAGCTTTCAAATTTCCAGCTTGTACCGTCCGGGCGATCTTCCACCTTCACTCCCAACGCCTTGAGCTTGTCGCGAATCTGGTCAGCAAGCTGATACTGTTTGGCAGATTTCAGAGCGGTGCGGGTTTCTACCAGCAACGAGATGAAAGGGGCGGCTTCCAGCCCACGTTTGGGAGAAGTATCACGGTCTAGGCGCAAACCTAGCACATTGCCAAGTTCCAGCAGAAGGGCGCGGGCTTCGTGCAAACTTTGCGGACTTGCGCCATGTTCGCGCTCTCGGTTTAGTTCGCGGGTCAGGTCGTATAAGGCGGCAAGCGCGATGGCGCTGTTGAAATCGCTGTCCATTGCTTCGATAAATCCGGCGCGAGCTTGTTCGATGGCAGCGTGTAATGTAGAGGTAGCAGCAGGATTACCTTCGGTATTGCCGGGTTCGCCCCATTTTTCCACTGAGCTAAAAACTGCTTTCAAACGTTCCAACCCACGCTGTGCTGCAATAAAGCTCTCCTCGCTGAAACTCAGCGGGTTGCGATACACCGAGCCGAGAATAAAAGCGCGTAAGGTATCGGCATCGTAGTTTTCGAGGATGTTACCGACAGTCACAAAGTTGCCAAGCGATTTACTCATCTTGTCGCTGCCCATTTGGAGCAAACCGTTGTGCATCCAGTAGCGTACGAAAGGACGTTTGCCGGTAGCGGCTTCGCTCTGCGCGATTTCATTTTCGTGGTGCGGAAAAATCAGGTCGGCGCCGCCCCCGTGAATATCAATTTGCTCGCCTAGATGCTCAACAGCCATCGCGGTGCATTCGATGTGCCAACCGGGACGACCAGCGCCCCACGGGCTTTCCCAGCTTGGTTCTCCCGGTTTGGCGGCTTTCCATAGCGCGAAATCCAGCGCGTTCTCTTTGGCTTCGTCCGGCGCAATACGCGCACCTACCATCAAATCATCGAGGCTCTGGTGTTTCAACTCGCCGTATTCTGGCTTAGCCTTGACTCGGTAATAGACATCGCCATTGCTGGCGGTATAGGCAAACCCTTTTTCGATAAGGGTTTGAATGGCAGCAAGTATATTGCCTAACTCATTGGTGGCACGGGGGTAAATGGTAGCGCGTTTTACATTGAGCGCGTCCATCCATTCCAAAAACTGGTTGATGTATTTCTCAGTCATTGGTTGCCAAGGTACGCCCATTTCAGCAGCGCGTCTGATGATTTTGTCATCAATATCGGTGAAGTTCTGGGCGTGAATCACTTTGTAACCTCTGAACTCCAGATAACGCCGCACAATATCGTAAACGAGCGCACTCATGGCATGCCCGATATGGCTGTTATCGTACACGGTAGGTCCGCACACGTACATGCGAACCTCTCCCGGCACGATGGTCTCAAATTGCTCGATTTTACCGCTCAGCGTGTTATATACCGTAAGCGACACTAGCCGCAGCCTCCTGTTCTAACAATATTGGGTCGTAGAAACCGCCGTTGGAGTAATACGCGCCATTCTTGCTGTGGTTGCCAAGCAATAATTTGCCAAGACCCTGTTCGATGCGCTCCAACCTAGCTTCCATAGCCACCAAACGGCTATCCATTTGCTCGATATTTTCGTGTTCGTGTTCAACTTCATGCGACTGATCGGTATGTTCTGCCAGTAATTGGCGCAAACGTGCTTCCAGTTCTTTCGCTTTTTCCTGTAGCGCGTCTATCATATCACCTTCTGGGTCGGGCAGGTTTTCCACTCTACGATTTTCATCGCTATGCCCGTTTCGCATCGCTACCACCCGCGCCGGGACGCCTACCGCCGTTGTGTAAGGAGGCACATCTTTCAAAACCACCGCGCCGCCGCCAATACGTGCGCCCTTGCCGATGGTAATTGCTCCTAGTACCTTTGCGCCCACACCCACCAGCACATCGTCCTCGACAGTAGGGTGACGCTTGCCACGCTGTTTGCCTGTTCCACCTAGCGTAACACCTTGATAAAGCGTGATGTTGTTGCCGAGTTCGGCGGTTTCCCCAATTACCACGCCCGTACCATGATCTATGAACAAGCCTTGACCGATTTTTGCGCCCGGATGTATATCAATGCCCGTCAGGAAACGTGACAATTGGTTAATCAAGCGGGGAAAGAAAGGCACTTTCCATATATAGAGCCGATGCGCCAACCGATGAAACAGGATGGCATGTAGGCTTGGGTAAAGCAATGCCTCAAACACGTTACGCGCTGCCGGGTCGCGCTCCATTATGGCTTTTATTTCATTTATGATTCCCATGTCTGGTTATCTCCTTGCAGGGTTCGTTCCCGCCATTCCACAGCGTATCCATTCTCTTTCCAGAAACAAAAAAGCCCGCCTTTCGGTACGGGACATCGAAGCGCATGCTTGGAAAATGGCAAGGCTAACGATGTCCCCAACTACACAGGCAAGGCTCTCCCTCAACGCTTTGAATTGCAGCGATGGGGCTAAAAGCGATTCTGGTTTCCAGAACGGCGCGTTTTACGCTATTCGGATGTGTTGGCGCGAATTTTCGCGATTGACCAGAAAACATGGTTTTATCAATTTGTCTGACTAAAGGTTTCCTTAGACGATTAAGCCGCAGATTCGGCTTTGCTGGTACTGGTACTTTTACTGGAATCCGTACTCGTACTGGTGCTGGTACTGGTATCGGTTTTCGCGCTGGCGCTGGTATCGGTCTTTGCGCTGCTACTGGTACTTTTACTAACGCCTGAATCTTCAGAACCGCTACCCTTGCGGCGATTATCATTAATATACCAGCCAGAACCTTTGAATACAATACCAGCCGGTGTGAACATCTTGCGAAGCTGATCCTGACCACATTCGGGGCAAGTCTTCAACAGCGGTGCGCTGAAGCTTTGCATCTTTTCAAACCGATGCCCACACTCTTCACATTTGTAGTCGTAAGTAGGCATGAGTCTTCTTCCTCCTGAAAAACATTTTTGTTATAAAGATTTTTCTATATGGGCTGTGCCAAACTAAAAGCCGGCAATTTGCCAGCAATTTGAATTTTACAATAATCGAAGCTGAATGGCAATAAAGCTTGGGGAACACTTGAGTATAGGTTCTGAGAATCTTGCAGTTATTTGGGCATTTTAAGCCGAATTATATCTTTAAGTTCGTTAGGCGCAACAAGCAACACGGCATCGGTCATAGGTTTCACCAGTTGGTTGGAGATAACCGAGGTTTTGAGTTGCTGGTTTGTCCAGTCCGGCTGTATGAGCAAGACACCTATAAGCATTACGCCTACCGCCAGCACGCCCTGTATGAAGCCCATTACCGCACCCAGCAAATGGTCAAGCCAGCCTAGAAAGAGCAACCCCACTACAAAATAGAGGATGCTGGCAATCACACTCGCGGTAAGGCTCAGCACAATCACAATCGCCAGAAACGCCGCGCCTCTTGCCGCCTGCGGGTTATCAATAAAACCAAAAAAGGATTTGGCGACTTGTTCACTGTAACTGCCTGCCAGAATCAAACCTAGTACCAGCCCAACTAACGCGATTGCCTGCCGTATTACCCCCCAGACTGCGCTAACTACCGTAAAAGAGATCAGAATTGCAACTACCAGAATATCAAGAAAGCTCATAATTTTGCTCCGGCTAATCTTTTACGCCATCTTCTGCTATTATAACTCTTATGGGCAGTAAAGGTTACAGGTTAGGTTACAATGGATAGTGCCACTTCAACCGCTGAGAATAAGCCGGAAAGTGAATTTAAGCCTAGAAAAAGCCCCACGGAACCTGACGGCGCGAGTTGAGTTGTGGAAAGCGCGGGTTTTGGGCTAAGCTTTCCAATCGCTTGAAAAAGATTTCAACCTCGCTAGGGTCAAGCATTTGATTTAATTGCGACTCCAGCTTTTTGGCTTTCACTTGATTGTTGGCAAGCTCCTGCAAATCCTGTGCAATATCTTCCGGTAGGGGCATTCCAGCATAATCCCACACAACGGTGCGAAGCTTCGGCACGCTGTTAAAGCACAGCCCATGGTCAATGCCCCAAACGAAGCCGTCCATTCCTAGCAAGAAGTGACCGGGCTTGCGGTCGGCATTGTTGGTAATCAAATCAAAAATGGTAATGCGCTGAATTTCAAATTCATGCTCATCGCGAAAATCATAAAGGTTACGACTTTCGTCCGCATCAATGAAAAGCTGCATCGTGCCAACCCCATGCGGACCTTCACGAATAATCGTTGGAGGAATAAAAGACCAGCCAAACGCGCGGCAAACCACATAGGCAGCGCACTCTCGCTGGTAGAGCGTACCGTTCGGAAAATCCCAAAGGGGCGCTTCCCCACGCATCGGTTTATAAACCGCCGCGTATTCTTTGCTCGTTTCCGGGTCGCATAGCATCGCCATAAAAGTGTAATTTGAGCCAGCTGGCATCAGCTTTAGCCCACGTACCTCCGCTCTTTCCAGCATCGCCAGCGCTTCTTCTTCGGTTTGTTTCAGTCGCCATGCCTTGCTGACTTCGGGATTAGGAGGGGTATTGCTGCGCTTGGGACGCATACGCGCGATTTTAAAAACCGTACCCTCCGGCAAATATACCGGACGGATGTTATCATCACCCTGCGGTTGTTCCTGTTCATCATTATTACTAAGCTTAACCATACGGTAAGACCTCGCCGCTACTCCATCAGTTCCGGTAAGGGCGATTGTATTAAGCTTCGGGCGATGTGTCAATGCTAAGGAGATGTAACTCCACTAATTCGTCCCGTTTTGCCTATTTTGACGAGCTATTTTATACTGCTGCCTGAAAGCGATTGTGGAGCGAATTTAGCTCCCTTGAGAAAGCGTTGGAATTGGTGCATGGGCTGTCGGCAAACGGGCAAAGCAAGGCTATTTTACGCAGGACGAAGCCGCGATTATCACCGGAAGTCGGGTAGTGGCAATTCCCGGATTCCAAGCGCTACACCCTCGCCACTTCTGAAGCGCTGAAACAGGAAATAGCGGCTTTTCTGGCAGAATAAGCAGGTTAAACGCTCGAACTAGGCAATAAACTAGTTGGAAGTAAGCCAGTCAAAAAATAAAAATATCGGTTGATTGGAACAAGTTTTGCTATTTTACGCTAATTTGAGGGGATTATGCCTATCATTCCGATAAGAAATTGCCATAACCTAAGATATGATTTCATAAAATTTGTTATAATAGTTTAAGGGTAGTATTTGTACCCACTCACAATGATTATATTTTTATAAGAGAATAAAAATGCGTACCTATTGGAATACTGACCATTTCCGCCAAAGTCTGATGGTGGTGAACCTTGCCACCAAGGGATTTAGCCCGGAAGAATTAAAAGTGTTTTTCTACTATTTTTTTGATACCAGCGCCGACCATTGGACTTTGAGCGACAAATATACTTGGGCGAAACTGCACGTGGATAATTTCCGTGCCGGTACACTTGAAATGGATGACGACGACGTGCGTTAATACCGGGCGCAGTATAGACTCGCCTATTCATGAATGGAAAATATGAGCAGCGAAGAATTTTTGGATACCACCCCACCGCCGCCTGACTTCCGTCTTAGCTATGGCGCAGATATAAACAATTTTGGCGACTTGCGCCTACCATCTACCTCCGGTCCGCATCCGGTGGTCATTTTTGTGCATGGCGGCTACTGGAGAGCGCAATACGGTCTGGAATACGCCGGGCATGCATGCGCCGCGCTAACCGCTGCCGGAATCGCTACTTGGAATATCGAATACCGTCGTCGCGGAAACGATGGCGGCGGCTACCCCGGCACATTTCTAGATGTGGCGCGGGCTGCCGATTTCCTACGTGAAATTGCCCCCACCTATAACCTTGACCTGTCGCGAGTAGTGGTAACAGGACATTCGGCGGGTGGGCATCTCGCCGCATGGTTGGCAGGTCGGTGGCATATACCAGTTGGTGACGAGCTATACACTCGTAATCCGCTACGCTTCAAAGGTGTAGCTCCATTGGCAGGAGTGTTGAACTTGCGTCGCGCTTGTGAGTTGCACTTGAGCGATAATGTGACCGAGCAATTTATGGGTGGCGCTCCGGCGGAATACCCGGATCGCTACGCCTTTGCCTCGCCCGAAGAATTGCTGGCGTTAGGTGTGCCGCAGATAATCATTCATGGCACTGAGGATAGTTCTGTACCCTACGAAATCAGCCTGAATTATTACGATACCGCCGTTGCGCTAGGGGATGAGGCTACCTTGATAACGCTGGAAGGGGCTGGACATTTTGAAATGGTTAACCCACACTCGGCAGAGTGGCAGCAGGTATTTGCCGCTATCACCGGGCTGTTAGGCAATAAGTAATCTCAAATATAGAACCTTAAATTAGGACAAGGGATTGGAGTTTCTTTCTTCTGTGCAAAAGTTTCAACAATATCAACTAGATATGGAAATTGCAGCTGATTAGTTTGATTATTATGAAAACGAAAATAATCCCATTCATTTTTGTGGTTTCGTTACTGCTAACCGCAGTTACCACGCTTTTTAGCCAGACTCAAACTACGCTGGCAGCTCCGGTTTTCGGTTCTTGCGAGTTTCGCCAATTGTGGAATTATAGCGATAAGGTAGTGGACGAAGTACCCGGATCGGGGCGAGGTTTTACATGGGGTTCCAACACTTTCGGCGTGTTTACCGAACCCTACCTGCAAGCGCCACAGGGCAAACGCGCAGTCCAGTATTTTGACAAGAACCGAATGGAATGGAACGGGTCGAGCCTAACCAACGGTTTGCTGACCAAAGAACTGGTGACAGGTCAATTGCAGGTCGGTGATTTTTCTTTCAGCCAACGTGACTCATCCGAAATTCCGGTGGCGGGCGATAATAATGTGAACAACCCTTCGCCCACTTATTTGTCCTTCAAGAATTTGGTGAGCCTTTTCCCCAGTTCAAACGCTGCTCCAAATCAAGTCGGGAAGCAAGTAGTCAATGCTTTAGATAGGAACGGGCAGGTTTATCAGTTGGTGATATTACCAGCCGCACTGACCATAGCCGCTTACGACTCAACCTTGAGCCATAATATCCCCTCCGTTTTTGCGGACTACCAGCATCGCAAAGGTCAAATCTGGAACGGTAAGCGTTTCGTAGAAGGAAATATCTTCACCGATAACCCGGTCTCCAACGTTTTTGGATTGCCCATCAGCGAAGCATACTGGGTGCGGGCTACTGTTGGCGGCAAAGAGAAGGATGTGCTGGTGCAGTTGTTCGAGCGGCGCGTCCTCACTTACACCCCTTCCAACCCGTCCGAATTTCAGGTTGAGATGGGCAATGTGGGGCAACACTATGTTAACTGGCGCTATGAAGGCAAGCTAGGTGGAATGGCTGAATCCTGCCCTGCCAGCGCAATGCCTGTGGTGGTTTCCAATCCACGCATTTTTGCGGTTGGCGATTCGGTGATGCTTGGCGCTTCCGCCACATTAGAAAGTACATTTCCCAATATTGTAATAGATGCTGCGGTTAGTCGTCAGGCTTTTGCCGGGATTAATATTCTCAAGACGCAACGCGCTCGCGGCGCTTTGGGAGATGTGGTAGTGGTGCATCTCGGTAACAACGGCACGTTCAGCCAAGCTGATTTCGATGATCTGATGGATGTGCTATCGGACGTGAGCGAAGTGGTTATTATCAATAACAAAGTACCGCGTTCGTGGGAAGAATCGAATAATGCTTTGCTCGCCGCCAATGCCAAACGCTATTCAAAAGTGTCGCTAATCAACTGGCATGACTTCGGTTACGCCAACCCCCAGTTCTTCTGGGAGGATGGCATTCACCTGCGCCCGGATGGGGCAAAAGCCTACGCGCAACTTATCGCAAGTAAGCTTTAAACCATAGCATTATCGCTTTAGGAAAGATTTCGGACAAGGGATTAATATACCCTTGTCTTTACTTTATCCCTTTTTCTGCACATCCTTTATTACATTCTGTAATTCATCGAGGGTAAAGATAGAATTACTTGGCTGGCTATTGGTTATCTATGAGAGGTGTGCCAACATTATTTGGCTTGAGTGGTATTATCTGGAAATGACTAGGGGGCAGTTCAACGGCACTCCGCGTGAAGCTAAACTGCCCTTCAATAACTCGTTATTTTCGCACCAACTTAATGCCGTGCTGCCAGTTCTGGGTTTTGACCATATATTTAATCCAGATCATTGCCAGCGGTTCAAGCAAGCGCGATTCCTCGATGCCGCCCATATCCACCACGCTCCAGCCGAAATCCTTGAGTAAGCCGGTGACGGTTTCTTTGGCGGCAGCATCGTTCCCTGCAATGAACATATCAAGCTGTTCGCCCAACAAGTCGGCTTGTATCATAACAGGGGCGGTGATAATGTTAAAGGCTTTTACTACATGTGCATCCGGTAGCTGGCGTTGCACAATCTCACCCGCCGAATCGCTGAAGCCGATGGCTAACGACGGTCCGGTAGCTCCAAAATTAAGCGGATTTGTAGCATCTATCACCACTTTGCCCGCAAGGTTCTGTACACCCGCCAGTTGCAGGGCGTGTTCGAGTCCACCCCAATTGATCGCCACCACCACCAACTCGCCGAATTTTGCCACTTCCTCGAAAGTTCCGGTTTTGCCGCCGGTTTTAGCCGTCCATTCTTGCAACTTTTCGCTGTTGGGTTCGCGTGAGCCGAGCAATACCGCATGCCCCTTTTTGATAAAGCCCTCACCTAGGGTTTGCCCGACTACGCCCGATCCGATTATGCCGATTTTCATGCTTGCCTCCACTACTTAAAAATCTTGAAATATATCTATTACTATGCTAATATAATACAGACCTGTCTGTATTTGTCTTAGTTATATATACAGGTCTGTATAGTGTCAAGGGGGAAATTGATAAATAATGAAAGAGACGACAAGAGGCGCGAGTACCGCCCGTCAACAAATTCTGGATACTGCCAGCACACTGTTTTATCACAACGGCTTTCGTGCGGTGGGTATTGATACCATCGTGGAGCAATCGGGTGTGGCGAAGATGACGCTCTACCGCTATTTCCCCTCCAAAGACGACCTAATCGTGGCTTATTTAGAGCGTTCAAACCTCAGCTTTTGGGACTGGTTCAAGCAAGCGATTGCTCCAGCAGGAGACGACTCACACCGCCAACTTTACGCTCTTTTTGAGGGGGTTGCTGCCCTTTGTGCCAGTCCGCAATGTTTGGGTTGCACTTTCCAGCATGCCGCCGCTGATTTTCCTAGCCTAGACCATCCGGGGCATCGCCTTGCCCTTGACCACAAACGGCAGGCGCTAGAACGATTGCGCGAGATGGCAGCCAACGCAGGTGCGCCTGACCCCGTTGCTTTGGCAGAGCAGTTGCTGTTACTGATGGATGGGGCGTTCGTGGCAAGCCGCATGTTCGGCAAGGATAGCCACGCTCGGCAGGTAACGCAAGCGGCGGCGCTGCTGCTGGATACGCAATTGCCGCCACTTCACTGAAATTACACCTGATTCAACCTGCTAATTTACCTTAAAGCGTTATTATAGTTAACGATACGCTAAACGGATTTTGCCAGTTTGGTCGTATTGCTTAATTAAAGGAGGTTGGATTTATGGCAATTTCAACAGATCGAAAAGCCTCGCTGGCAGTCATCCACGAATTTCTGGCGTGCAAGCGGTTGGCGATAGTGGGCATCTCACGCACCGAAACGGATATTAGCCGCGCCCTATGGAAAGAGTTTCGCACACGCGGCTATGAGGTTGTTCCGGTGAACCCTGCCCTTAACGAAATCGAGGGTGAGAAGTGCTACGCTAATCTGCGTGACTTGCCGCAAGCGGTGGATTGGGCGTTATTGACTACCGCTCCCGCCGTTTCCGAACAAGTGGTGCGCGAGTGCGCCGAACTGGGCATCAAGCGAGTGTGGTTTTACAAGGGCGGTGGAAGCGGCGCTGTCAGCGAAAACGCCCTTGAATTTTGCGCCACACAAGGCATCGAGACCGTACCGGGACAATGCCCCTTCATGTTCCTACCCGAAACCGCGTTCTTCCACCGTCTTCACGGCTTCGGCAAAAAGCTCACGGGCAAGTACCCCAAATAGTTCAGCCACACAATAGCACACGTTAAAATATGGCAAGGGCGGCGCAGTGGTCGCCCTTTTCCAACTTACTATTTAACAACAGGGGCAACGATTTTCAGACTAGAGTTATTGTATTCCAAAGCCTCCCAATCCAGATAGCTCTTTCCATCACTATAATCTATCCTAACTTTTAAAGGTAGCATACTCGTTTTATCATATCGAATCACCGCTTTTTGGGTTATGGTAGAAGATGCACCACCACTTTTTATGAGTGCTTCATAAGACAAAACCCCCACAGTGCGTTCGTTCAATTGCTCATCCGGCAAGATTTTGAGCGTTGGCGAACTGCCCTGTAGCATAAACATAGGTTGACCAAACATCGTAACACCCATTCCCCAACCTTCCGCATCTAGTGAGGATATAATACGCCAGCCGTTGGCTTCATTGTAGTCGTAGTAAACTTTATCAAGCGCTACCCCACGAGTAATTTTATTTCCTTCTATCTTTTCGGCTGAATACGCTTCAGGGTTTCCGCTGGGAAGTAGAAAAACCACCGCTTTGAAGCTAAAATCATTGTCAGCTCGTTTATCGGTAAATTTGAAACTGATAGAGCTAAATTTCCCCTTAGAATCCAACAGCTTATTGTACAGGGCTATCGCTTCCGGGCTGGAAAGAGTTACACCCGCCGGAACTTCGACCTTTAAACTTGCGCTATTGTACTCATAGGCTCTCCACTCAGTAGTGCTATTACCAGCGGCGTAGCTATACTCCCTAATCATTTTTACCGGGTGCATGGTAGCCTTGTCAAAATAAAGCCGGGCAAGCTTTAAAGGTTTATAAGTGGTAGTAGTTCTATCAACCAGCACAACTCCAACTTTTAGTCCATCCAGTTGCTCATCCGGCATACGTTTGACCCCAATATTGCCCATATTTTCAACTTCACTGATCTGATAACCAGGCAGGTAATTAGAGAGGGTGTTCCAAACCCCATCTATCCAGCTATTGGAAACCTCAGTTTTCCAGCCTTTCCCGGAATTGTCGCGATACCCCACTCCATCAGCCAGTACAGTTCTTTCTGTTGTACCGCCGGATTTATGCTCCTCATAAAAAGCCTCTGACGGTGTGGTAATTACTACCGCTTTATAGTAATCACCATTTGCCTTGCCCTCTGTAAGGTAAGTTTCCTCAATCCTGACCGAGTCAAAATTGCTTACTGCCTGCCGCAACTTTCGGTAAAGATAGGTTGCCTCCTGTGCTGTTAATACCACTTCTGAGGAATATGCGGTTGTTAGCTCGTTCATTTCAGAAATAGCAATCGTAGCTTCAGACGTACCACCCAGATAAGGTTGGTTACCAGTATTGATAAAGGAGCGTTTGGTAGTAGCAAGACTTGTAGCAGGTACAGAGGTAGCATTAGTATCGCCACAAGCTGTCAAAAGCGCACCCAGCACCAGTAACATGATACAAATACCACTAATCTTGTTTTTCATATAGCCTCCTTTCACTTGGCAATCCCAACATACAATTTTTAGGGCTGTATATCATAGGGTTTTTACTGCCAACTACTGTAAGGCTTCCTGCCTGACACCCATAAATGAAAGATGTATTGCAGAGGGTATCAGTTCGGATTGCGATGGATGAGGCGTGCGAGAGGCATGAACATTTCCACCGCAGAGACGGCGAAATAATAAAGAATAAAGGTAGTTTACTCACCCTTACTACTTATATTATACGATACTGATAAAAGTAGTTTTATGAGACGAATATTAAAAAGCGGTTCGTCCCCTCTTTTGAGTTTCGCGAACCGCCTTTTATAAAAATTACTCCGATTTTGCCAGCGCGGCTTGCTTGAGAAGATACCGCGCTAACGCCCGGATATGAACCTCATCCGGTCCGTCCACGATATGCATCATACGTCCGAAAGCCCACATATGCGCCAACGGCGTATCTTGGCTGATGCCCTCCCCACCATACACCTGAATAGCGCGATTGACCACGTTGGTATGCACACGAGGCGCAACTATCTTAATCATGGCAATCTGGCTCATGGCAGCTTTCTTGCCGATGGTGTCCATCGTCCAAGCGGCTTTGAAGGTTAGCAAACGCGCCTGTTCGATTTCGATGGCGGATTCGGCGATGTAATTCTGGATAATGCCGTGATCCGCCAACCTGCTGCCGTAGGTGGAACGCTCGGTGGCGCGTTTAATCATCATTTCCAATGCCAGCGAAGCCGCCCCGATAGAACGCATGCAGTGGTGGATACGTCCAGGACCAAGACGCGCCTGAGAAATGGCAAAAGCGGCGTTCTCATCCCCCAGACGGTTGCTGACAGGCACACGCACATTCTCAAAAACCAGTTCGGCATGCCCGTCATTGTGGGTGTAGCCCATCACGCTCAGGTTTCGCAGCACCGTCAGACCGGGTGTCTTGCGCGGAACCAGCACCATCGTGTGGCGTTGATGCTTAATCGGGTTGTCCGGGTTCGTTAGCCCCATCACAATGAAAATCTGGCAACGCTCGCGACTCGCCCCGGTAGTCCACCACTTACGCCCGTTCAGCACATACTCATCGCCATCACGCTTGATGGTGAATTGCAGATTAATCGGGTCGGAACTGGAAACGCCCGGTTCGGTCATGGCGTAGCCGGAGCGGATTTTGCCCTCCAGCAACGGCTCAAGCCACTGCTTTTTCTGTTCCTCAGTGCCAAACTGCGCGAAAATCTCCATATTGCCGGTATCGGGCGCGTTGCAGTTAAAGACTTCCGAAGCCCATTCCACACGCCCCATAATTTCTGCGAGCGGAGCGTATTCGAGGTTAGTCAGCCCTGCTCCGTACTCATCATCGGGCAAGAACAAGTTCCAAAGACCCTCGTCACGCGCTTTCGCCTTCAATTCTTCCAGAATAGGCGGGTAATAATGGGGGTTGCCCGATTCGGCAACCTGCCGCTCAAAAGTCACCCGATTAGGGTAGACATACGTATCCATAAACGCCTGCAACTTGCGGCGCAATTCATTCACTTTGTCTGAATACTCAAAATCCATTGCGGTTCACCCTTGAACGAATGCTAAATTTGCCCTGTTGTCGAATATAACGCCTGTAGCCCCGGCGTAAAGGGTTGGTGAGGAAAAGATGATGCAGTTACAAATAACTTGTTAATAATACAACAAAATAAACCGCGCTCAAAACCAATTCTCCAATTAATTCAGGCTTTTTGATTTTAATTACCTATCCCGTGGTTTTCTGTATTTATCTATTATCAGTTTTACATCCGTGAGCTTAAGACAAGCATCTGCGTTGCTTAGAATTTGCTGAGAATATTCAGCGACCATTTTCCATAGGCGTAGTGGAAACAGGTTCAAACTTTGTAAGAATTGACCAAAAACTCACGTTTATAAGAGCTTTCATATTGGAGAAGCCCATTTTCTCTAAGTAACCTCTCAGTTTTTTATAAGGGATTCACAATCTAAGCTCGCTATAGTGGTATTAGTTAGTTTGTGAAGCAAACTGCAAAGTATCTAAAACGCATTTATTTTATTAAACAAAAAGGAACAAAGCTATGTCAGTCATAATGGAAGAAAAGGTAGAACCGCTTGTCCAGCCTAGTAAAACGCTGAATAAAAAAGTAAAAAAGAGCCAAAATCGTCCGGTAACGCATCTAATCATGCTGGTTACGAGTATAATCGCCTGTATCCTTGCTGCAATATATCGACCCGAAGCAGACATCAGTGAAACTATATCAATCGGTACCGGCTACTACGCGCTACTGTTAATGGCGATTACGCTACTAATCGGTCCCTACAAGCTATTGCGTCAGCGTCGTAATCCTGTAAATATCGATCTGCGCCGAGATATTGGTATCTGGGCAGGTATTAATACCTTAATTCACGTTTTCTTTAGTTTTCAGCTTTTCCAGAAAGGGCAAGTTTTACTTTACTTTCTGACACAAACGGGCGGTGTGCGTACTGATATTTTCGGGGTCAGCAATGATATTGGTTTGGTTTCTTTTCTGGTAATCTTGCCCGTGCTGTTTACCTCAAACCAAATTTCCCTGAAGCTAATGAAGGGAAAACGTTGGAAGGGTTTGCAACGCCTGACCTATCTGGTTTTTGCTTTCGGTTTGCTCCATACTATTGGTTTTCAGTTTTACAACGTGCGAGAAGCTTGGTTTAGCGTTAGCACAGTTATTGCAACTATGGGTGTGCTAGTTGCCCAATCAATCGGAATTGCCATAACTATTGTACGCAACCGCCAGCGCAAATTGTCTAATACCGAGGTCAGTCCGATTACCAACCTGACTAGGCAGCCCGTAAAAATAGCCATAGCATCGAATATGGCACGCCGACAGTTTTTGAAAATTGGGGCTGGAGCTTTTATAACCGGAGTTGCTGCCGGTACAGCAATATCCCTTTTGGGAACTTCTCAGGAGAAAGTAGCTTCGGCGACTGTGGCTGAAAACACAACGGCAGTTTCTACCGCTACAGCAACTCCCGCTAATACAGCGACAACCTCGGCGGCAACAGCAAGTGTACCGACAACGGCAAGCGCTATTAGCAAGACAGCCACCACCACAGCGTCAGGAGTGACCATTCTGGCAACGACAGCCACCCTCGCAACAGGCAAAGCTTTGCTCTTTACCACGCCTAACAACCAAAGAGCTTTTGTAGTACATCGTAAAGATGGTTCGGTGGGTTGTTTCGGTGGGGTTTGTACTCACGAACCGGTTAACCTAGTATTTAATGAGTCGAGCCAATCTCTTTATTGCCCTCGTCACGATGTATCTTTCGATACCCAGAACGGCAATCCATCGTCAATGCCGGCACGTACCGCTCTGAAAAAATATGCGGTTAAAGTGGATAGTAACGGGAACATTATCTACGGATAGTTAAACTACTTGGGACTTCCGCTTCAAAAGGTTTTTGGCAAGGGGTTTAAGCCCCTTGCTTTTTTAGAGAGAATACCGCTACTTTATACCGATACCATAGGTAAATACCAGTTCGCCACCATAATAGCCAGTTGCAGACAGAAATCCAACCGCAACCAACGCTCCAAGAAGATACACAATCAGTAAAAGGACAGGCACATTTTGGGTGCGTGCAAAAATTGCGCTCAGAAACACCAACGGCGTATTCCTGAGTTCTGATAGTTTTTGTCTGTCACGCCATAAAAACCAACCCCAGATTGCCAACCTGAACATGATTAATAAGCCAAAGGCAACGATTGTTAAATTGGCAAACAGCTTGTGGGTTTGATAAATATCGGTGGATGCGCCGCTACTTCTTATCGCGGACATGAAGCGTTCGGCATTATCTTCTCCGGTTTGGCGGGCTACCAAAGCGGCAATGCCACCCACTGCCATTAATACCAGTTCCACCACTCGTAACCAACCTAGCTTTGGAAAGCTTGCAACAAATCCGGCAACAACACCAGCTATTAATAATGCAATGGGAAAGTGAACAAGTAATGGGTGTAGGGGAGCGCCATAGGGAGTCATAAAAAAAGTTCCTCCGAATTTTAGCGAAATATAACAAAGTCTTGAATGTATCTGCTAAAATGGTATTATACCGCTAAAGCAGCTTTATTGCTTTAGTATGGTAAAAGGCATTGGAGTAGGTTACCTCAAAAAGGGTGGGCAAATCGTGGCAACCAAAAAAAACCAAACACTGGCAAAATACGCTCCTTTAACTCAAAACGAGCAGGGTATGCTCCAGAACCTCCGAAGAAACACGGTCATCGGTGATTTTGTAGCCGTCTGCCGAACTGATTATGTGCAGCCTTACTGGGATCTTTGGGTTAGCGGCTATAATTATTATTGGACTGAATGGTTATTTTTGGTGAAGAACTTATTGCAGAGTCCTGATGATCTTTCTGCTCTGGTTTATTTACCCGAAGATTTGGGCGAAGTATATCTGGTGGATGTTCCGGCGCAAGCTCCGACCTTGCAATACCTGACCCAGAAAGGAATACGCGATTACGAATTGTCTTCCGGCTATGAGGCTGCGGTTAATCGAGAATTATTGAAGGATTATGGCGTTGAGCCGTCCCGCTCGATATTTCATTCGGTTGACCCTCAGACAGGCGATTGGTGGACGATTCTAGATCAAGGTTTATCCGTGAAGTACAACAACTTCGAGGTTGAATTTAACGGGGTGAGCTATAAATACAGCTTCCCAACAGACGTGGAAGCCGCCACCGCGATGTCTATGAGTTATGCTACCCGGCGAGGCGCATACCCTATGGAAGAAAGCCTCAAAGCTAATCAAAAGTTTGATATTGTCCCGGCAATACCGGATGGCAAAACAGCTAACATTTGGGTGCGCGAGTTTTATGCCGACCCGTCACAGAATGCGCCTTTTGAGATAATGAGTTTCCAATGCACCCAGATGCCTCCCGAATCAATCACTCCGGGAGAGCCTTCGGTACATTTCAATGTCTCTTTTGGCAACCGCATAAGTTTGGATGCCAGCGTTGCGGATTACCTAGCGCGTAAATACGTCCAAATGGGCTTACGTAGCCCCTCAGTACGTTTTAAGAGCGTTTATTAATCCGGTTTAAATTCAGGGAGATGGTGGTCAGGCAGATTGTTCTGCACATGATCCAGATGGCAAATCACTTCAATGAAAAGATTGCCAACGTGGTCATCGTCTATTGAATAAAAAATGGTGTTTCCTTCGCGCCGGAACTTGACCAGTCGAATATCACGCAAGCCTTTTAAGTGATGCGAGACGCTGGAAGTAGAACTACCCACTACTGTGGCGAGGTCAGTTACCCTGAGTTCGTGCCGGGTAAGCGCCAAGATTATTTTGCAACGGGTAGGGTCAGAGAGTGCCTGAAATATGCGTGCTATTATACCCATTTCTTCATTACTGGGCATTGCGGCACGCACTTGTTCTAGCGTGATTTCTTCATTTTCAAATGGAACACGGTGCTTTAGCACCTTAAAGTTACTCCATACACAAAAATATTCTAATAAGTCTATAAAGATATACTAGATGACCGGGATTGCTCTGTCAATTCAATTTCACTTTGCACAGAATTAATGGATTCACTTTATACGTTAGTCCTCAGAACTCTTGCGATAGTTTTTTTTAGTTCTACCAGTGTGTAGGGTTTAGCCAATACAGCTTTAAAACCATACTCATAGAAATTGGACATCACAGGGCTGGTGGAATAACCACTGGAAACAATGGCTTTAGCTTCGGGGTCAAATTCAAGCAATTTTTTGATTGTTTCTTCTCCGCCCATCCCTTCGGGTATAGTTAGATCCATAATAACAACCGAGACAGGCTCACCGGACATCTTTTCTTCTGCATAAATTTTGAGAGTTTGTTTCCCATCCGCCGCTTCCAAAACCTTGTACCCCAAATTTATGAGAGCGCGTTTTAACAGGGTACGTATTGCTGACTCATCATCCATAATCAATATTTTGAATACAACAGGCTGAATTTGCACACTTAACGTTTCCATACCGGAATTCTCCGAGTTAAAACGTAGGTAACTATTAAAGTTAGCGCCGCTTTCAGGCTGTTATTCAACACTGATAAACCCTTACAACTGTAGGACAAGGGCAATATGGCTCGACTCAGCGGCTTTATCTGGTAAATCGCTTCCTTATTCATTATATATCAGTTTCTCGTATCCTTTCAATAATTAGAGATAAATGCAGTCAGGGCAGTTGCAAGAAACGTTTTTAAGGCAGTAATAGGCTATTACTAAGAAGAAAGGAGGTGAAGGTGGTTCAAAGGAACACCCCTTGCGAACCCGGCAGACTTTTCGTAAAATTAACGCGAATTCGTGGAGTATCAAAAGAGAGGGATGGTATAATATTCCAAGAAAATGGCAGAAAAAGCATCCAATTGGATTTGAAAGAGAAGCAGCGCGGTTAGGTGTAGCCAAAGGTGTACGCTACTATTGGCGTAAAATATTAGCGGAAGAAGAACTCCATTTATTATAGGATTACACTAGTTTAAAATGGCTTATTTTGGCATCTAATATGCTTATTTTTTTGAGGATAAAATCAGACATGGATAAAACGAAATATTTCTTTAGACTCACATTGGTATTACTAATACTATCACCTTTGCTCTTGGCAGTGCCGGGATTCACCAGCGCGGAAGCTTTTTCCGATCAAGCTTTTGCAAATATCTGGCAAAAAACGGATCAGGCGGTTGCCAATGGAAGCCTCAAAGCCAGTTGGATTTGGGGACCAGAACCGCGCTTGAATCGCTACGAACTTTACAAAGAGTCGCCCGGTGGGCAACGCCTTGTTTCTTATTTTGACAAAAGCCGCATGGAAATCAACAACCCTAATGGAGATCGCAATAGCATTTGGTTTGTTACTAATGGCTTGCTATGCCGTGAGTTGGTTTCAGGGCAAATGGCGCTTGGCGATTACACTACCGAGCAAAGAGAGCCTGCCAATGTGCCTATCGGCGGCGATCTTGATAGCCCTTACGGACCTACCTACGCTACCTTTAACAGTATTGCTTCATTAAATAATGACCAGCGTGCCGGTAACAAAAGCGGCTATGTTACTGATTTTATTGACCGACAAGGCACTATTAGCAAAAATACAGGCTACCCGCAACGCGCCAGTTATGCTTTCTATGAAAATAATCTGGGGCATAACATTCCGGACGTATTCTACAATTGGATGGTAGGTCTTAAAGGAAGAGGAATAGACTGGCAATATGCCGTTGGTCTGCCTATCACCGAACCATTCTGGGCTAAATTTAAAATAGCAGGGGCTGAGCGGGAAGTATTGGTACAACTCTTTGAGCGACGCGCCCTTACTTTTAACCCTGCAAATGACCCGGTCTGGCAAGTAGAGATGGGGAATATTGGGATGCACTACAAGGAATGGCGCAATATCGCAACGCCAGTCACTACCACACCACCCAAATCGCCAACGACTACACCCACTCCCACAAATGGGCTTGATACAGAGGAACAGGCTTTTCTCGGTATTATTAACCAGTATCGGGCTACTAACGGTAAGGGTGCATTGAGCATTAACCAGAAATTAACCGATGCCTCACGCTGGATGAGCAGTGATATGGGCGCTAAAAATTACTTCAACCATACCGATTCGTTGGGACGTGACCCCTTCAAGCGTATGAGCGATTTCGGATACACCTATCACTCGGCAGCAGAAAATATAGCGGCAGGCTATGAAGCCGCCCAAGATGTATTCATCGGATGGAAGAACTCACCCGGACATAATACTAATATGCTAGGAAATTATACTGAAATAGGCATTGGTAGGGTCTATACAGCCAGTTCGCTTTATAAATGGTACTGGACTACCGACTTCGGTACGCCATAAGTAACGCAACCCCAACCCACCTCTAACCGTTATTTCTAAAGATAAAGCTTGCGCCTTACCTAAAAAAGGGCGCAAGTTTTAACCTGATTTTAAGCCAAATTTGACTCACTCCCCTGAATTTGGTATTTTTACTGAATAGGGTTTGTGCATTTATGCGCTAAATTGGTGAGTTAATTTTCTCGCCGGTAGTTCAGGAGGAATATTACCATCTCAACATCTTTCAATCGTACCGAAAAACCACAAGTGGGTAGATTTGATTCCAGCCATACCTCTATCTGGCATAGCCTGATTAACCTCTACCGTTACCGAGAACTGGTTAAACAACTAACTTTAAAGGATTTAAAACTCCGCTATAAAAGCTCTATATTGGGTTTTCTCTGGTCACTGGCGAATCCTTTATTGATGATGTTTGTTTTTTATCTGGTATTTGTAGTGCTATTGCCACAAACACCGCCACAGAACTGCGATGTTGCCAATACGCGGGAATGCCGTATTTATAATAGCTATACCGCTTTTATTCTGGTAGGGTTGCTGGCGTGGAATTTTACTGCAAACTCCATCTCAACCGGTATGATGGCATTGCTCAGTCATGCTTCAATGATTAAAAAGGTTTATTTCCCTAGAGAAACACTGGCAATAGCATCGGTGCTGGCTGTATTCGTAAACTTCCTCTTATCCTTGATTCCACTCTTTCTGATTATTTTCATCAACGGAATCGGGCTAACTTGGTACGTTTTACTGTTGCCGGTGATACTTTTCTTTCATTTCATGTTTATATGCGGAGTAATTTTGTTCCTATCGGTCGCCGTAGTGTATTTCCGCGACCTAACGCACATTATGGAAGTAGCATTAACAGCTTGGTTCTTCCTTACCCCCATTCTCTACACAATGGATAGAGTTTTTCCCAGCGCACAACAATTAGTCTATTGGCTCAACCCGATGGCTTCATTCATAGAGAGCTATCGCGCGATTCTTTTCTTTCATTATTCTCCTGAGCCGTTCTTTACATTGCGTACCTGTTTAACAGGGGTTCTGGTATTTGTGTTGGGTTATTACTTTTTTATCAAGGCTTCTCGCTCTCTGGGCGAAGTGCTGTAACCGGACAGTAAAATTATGAGTTCTAGCGAATATTTGATTGAAGTTGATAATGTTTCTAAGTATTACAAACTGCACCATGAGCGAAAAGGCACATTGCAAAGTTGGTTTATTAACTTTCTGGGACGCAAAAAGAACCTAGATGAGGATTTCTGGGCGTTAAAGGATGTTAGCTTCAAGCTCGGACGGGGGAAAACACTCGGCATCATCGGGCGTAATGGAGCAGGTAAAAGCACTCTCCTGAAATTGGTAACAGGCATTATCCAACCCACCGAAGGACGCATCAGAGTGAACGGGCGAGTGTCAGCTATGCTGGAGTTAGGAACAGGTTTCCATCCCGAACTGACAGCACGAGATAATATTTACCTAAACGGGGCGATTTATGGCTTCTCCAAAAAAGAAATGGAACAACGCTACGATAGAATTGTAGATTTCAGTGAACTTGGCAAGTTCATTGACACTCCTGTAAAGCACTACAGTAGCGGAATGTATATGCGCCTCGCCTTTGCAGTAGCTATTACCGTAAACCCGGAAATTCTCGTAGTGGATGAGGTCTTAGCAGTTGGAGATGCCGCTTTTGGTCGCAAATGTTACGATGAATTGGAAAGAATGAAGAAATCGAATGTTTCCATCTTGTTCGTATCACATGGCATGGGTGAAATAGAACGCTTTTGTGATGAGGCAATTTATCTTGCAAACGGGCGAATAGTTGCACAAGGAACACCCCCCGAAGTATTAGAAATGTACGAGCAACAGACTAATCCTTCTTTTATAAACACCCATTAATTGGTATCCTAGAATCAAAACAAGGGGCTTAAGCCCCTTGCCTGAAATCAATAACTCTCTTTAAATCAATTCTTTAGAGCGTGGCTCAAATGCGCCTCTTTTTCACCTTGCAATCTCTGTTCTTCCGCTTCTTCCTTCCGCACATATTTTACACTCAAAATACTGAGTAGAGTCGGTACAAATTGGCGGTATTCGCGAATGGCGATATAAATTGCCAATCCCAAATATATCGCCGCAATCGGATAATGCGAATCCACTCCGGCTATATATTTTGGCACCAAGAATTGACCCACAAACAAGCCGAGTAAAATCAACGCCCCTTTCAAACTGACTCGTAGATTGAGAATAATCATTGATGCCAGTATGGTTTGTGCAGAAGTTACCAACATAGGACCAATCAGGTCATATTCAATCGTCTTGCCGGCAGTGTCCTTTATTGTATCGTGCAAAGGTAAGGCTTTGAGTTCTTTTGCGCCCAAACTGAAAACCAACGGCAGCGTACCAACTAATAAAGTCCATTGGTTAACTTTACTGGCAACCAACGCGCCAAGCCCATCACCCGCTAACCCTCTCCAAGTAAACAGTACACAAACCACTATTTCAGGTGCTTCCGAGGCAATCGGCGCAAACCATTGCAAAAGCAGAACCTCATCTACTCCGATACGTAAACCGGTCTGAATCAGCGATTCGGCAAAGGGATTAGAGCATACAAAAATGACGGCGCCTGCAAATAACAAAATGAGCGCGACTATTATTCGCCGCTTACTTTTAGGCAAGTCTCCCAATGTGGCGGCAGGTCCTACCAGTTCCGGCTCATGTATATCCGATTTTGCAATACGGATAGTATAAAGCACAAAACAACCTACAAATACAATAACGTCCAATAGGTCGATGTACCCTTTAATCGGTAAAATCAGCGAATATAGCCCGGCAAATAGCAGAAAGCCGATTTCGACACGCTGCCCTTTTACCAAATTAACTTGAGGTTTACGGAATTTGAAAAGAAAAATCAGGATTACTAGGGGCCAAGCAAAACCTACAATCATGCGGTTTGCGCCTATCAGGTTTGCCAACGCATATTCCTGATAAGCCTCGTCAGTACCGGCTCGATAAGTTAGCGCAAAATCAACCGAATATTCAGGCAATACCGCCAGCAATGCCAACGCTGAAAATGCCAACGCCTTTGGAACATCTTCTTGTGCCGCTTCCACCGCCCAACTTAGCAGGAAGGCAGCGCCAATCACCGCCAAACCCCATAGAAAAGAGCCAAGTAACGGTTGCTCTTTCTCAAGGTAGTCCAACGCCACAAACTTACCTATAACACCGGGTAGCGTCATGATAAAGGCAACCGCTATCCATTTCCAACCTTTCAAATTAAGCTCCTATGCTCTACCCATTATTTTTTGATGGGATTAACCGATTCAGTCAAGCGTTTTGTATTGCTGCGCTTCAGGCAACAAAAGAGCAAGCAATTGTTCAGGAGTAGATACGATAGCATCGGGAGAAAGTTTCAAAAGACTTTCTTTACTCCATGCCCCCCATATTACACCCACTGAAGCAACGCCAGCACGTTGAGCGCATAGAATATCATTATCGGTATCTCCAATCATAATAGTATCAACTGGGGTTACCTGTGCCTTTTCCATAAGCAGTTGAAGAATAAAGGGGTCAGGCTTGAGCGGAAACCCCTCGCGATCAGTTGCCTGCACAAAATCCACATAGGGACGCAACCCGAAGTAATCAGCCAATTTATCGGCGGTAGTCTGCCATTTGGTGGTAGCTATCGCCGTAATCCGTCCTAATTCTTTTAAAGTAGAAAGTATAGGAAGCATACCGGGAAAAAGCTGAGTAGTAGTGGTCATATTGCGGCTGTAATAATCACGGTAAGCTACTACCATTGACGGGTAAAGCTCGCGCTTATCGGGGAGAAAAGTTTCAAAAACCTCCTCGAGTCCCTTTCCCATCAAGTCTGCCACAAGCTGCTGGTCAATATCTTCAAGGCGCATTCCGCCTATGGTAGTCATACTATAATTCAAAGCTGTGGCAATATCGCGGTTGCTGTCTATCAAAGTGCCATCCAAATCAAATACAACGAGTTTACGACAAGCAAAACTGTTATTCATTTATTATTTTTTCAATATTTCCAGCAAACTGCCACCGATAAACAAAGCAAGGGATACCGTCATAGAGAAATAAATATTCAACATACCGTTGAAAGTACCCCGCGCTTGCAATTCCAGTAGCCAGCATGCAATAACCAATAACAAGGGCGGGAAGGCAAACCATGAGTTTGCTCTTTTTAGCGACCAGATTTCATAACCAGTGCCTAGCCCGTAGATTATTATAAGGCATAACAGCGCTATCAGGTGGCACAGCCTCTTTGAAATCGGGCAGAACGGGCATTTACTTCTTCAGCTTTTCAAACGCAAGCTGCATACGGCGCAAAGCCTCTTTGAGATTTTGGCGGCTGTTGGCGTAGCTCAAACGCAAATAGCCCTCCCCCTCAGCGCCAAAAGCGGTTCCGCTCAAGGTTGCCACCCCTGCCTCATGCAAGAGATAATCAGCAATTGCTTTAGAACTTTGCCCAAAACTTTTGATATTCGGATAAGCATAAAACGCGCCTGCCGGAGTCTTACAGGTTACACCCGGTATGGTGTTCAACCAATCCAATACCAAATCTCGGCGAGCCCAAAACTCGGATACCATCGCTTCCGAATCATCTTGCGGACCGTTCAGCGCAGCAATACCAGCGTATTGAGTGAAAGTGGCAGTACAAGAGTTGGTATTGACCATTAATTGCGCCATCTTTTGCGCCATTTCTCTGGGCATAAGTCCATAACCCAAGCGCCACCCAGTCATAGCGTAGGTCTTGCTAAAACCGTCCAATAAAACGGTACGCGCTGGCATGCCGGGAAATTGGGTTGGGCTGCAAAACTTGTAATCATCATAAACAATTCGAGAATAAATCTCATCGGAAAGCACCCAAAAATTGTAGCGGTTAGCCAGTTCAGCGATACCTCTCATATCATCGGACGTTAGCATTGAACCGCATGGGTTATTGGGGCTGTTGAGTATCAACAGGCGAGTGCGAGGCGAGATTCGCGCTTCGAGGTCTGCAAGCGAAAAACGGAAGTTATGATCTTCGCGTAGAGGAAGCGGAATCGCCCTGCCTCCTGCAAACTTTATAACCGATTCATAAATCGGGAAACCGGGGTCAGGAAAAATCGCTTCATCATCCTGCCCGATAAGCGCCATAATGGTGTAAAAGATTATCGGCTTTGCACCCGGAGTCACTACCACTTGATCAGCGACATACTGCACTCCGCGAGTGCGATTTATATAAGCTGCAATCGCCTCTCGAAACTCAGGAAGCCCGGCAGCGGGTCCATAATGAGTTTTACCATCGCGTATTGCTCTTATACCCGCATCAGCCACATGCAGCGGAGTATCAAAATCAGGCTCTCCAATTTCAAGATGGATAATGCTACGACCTTGTGCTTCCAATGCTTTGGCACGCGCCAATACTTCAAAGGCGCTTTCCGTGCCTAAAAGCCCCATACGTTCGGCAAAGCTCATAGGTTTGACCTCCTTGTCAAACAAAAGACACAATTTTAGACAATCTTCAGGCTCTTTTTTCCTTCATTCGGGTTGTTGAAAGCTTTACCGGGAGCTTCTCCGGCAATATCATAGCCCTCTTCCTCGATGGCAGCTTTCAAAGCGGCTTCATCTACGCTACCCGTATCAAAGACCAGATATACTTTTTTGGAAGCCAAATCAACCTGAACATCATTGACTCCCAAATCAGTCGCAACAGTGGTGATGCTGTTCACACAGTGCTGGCAGCTTACTCCCGGCACATCGTAAGTAACTTCTTTTTTCACTTAATACTCTCCTTATATAATAAAATGTCTTTGGGTAATAAACCCTTATATCCTAATTTTAACTCTCTGCTATCCTTTTGCAAAGTGGCATTTTGACTTAATATTCACTATTATATACTTCCGTTCAGAATAAATCTCTCCAACGCTTCAGCCACGCCATCCTCTTCGTTGGTAGAGACAATTGCGCCTGCCGCCGCTTTTATTTCCGATGCCGCATTACCCATCGCTACCCCTAGTCCGGCAGCTTTTAGCATATCCAAATCGTTAGGGCTGTCTCCAATCGCAAGGGTATCTGAAAGAGCAATGCCGTAATGTTTCGCCAATGCTGCCAGCGCAACTCCTTTGCCCACACCCGGTTGGATAAAATCAAAACCGTGAAAATCGGCAAGTTTTTTACTCAACAAAGGATAGGTGAAAAGGTTGCATTTGAAACCAGTATCGAGTGAGTCGAGCAAGCGGGGCATTGCCACTCTAGGACCAATTCCAACCACCGTAAGCGCATCTTTTACAAATGCCAGTTCTTCATAGCTGCGCTGCTCTATCAAATCTTTACGTTGGTTGCCGTTGGCATATTCCCACATAAATTGGTCATCAGCATAGGAATGACTGAGGAAGATACGCTCGCCACTCAAAGGACTTTGCAAAATGGCGGGCTGATAGCCGGATTGGCGAATTATAGCAATCGCTTCTTTTATAAAAGAGGGGGGAAGGGTTTTGTGGTATAAAGCTCCACCAGATTGAATATCATAAACAAGTGAGCCACAATATAGAATCAGCGGCACTTCCAAACCTAACTCATCGGCGACTTCACGCGCCCCCAAATGCCGCCTTCCGGTAGCCAACGTTACCACCACACCTGCCGCCACTACCGCTTGTATTGCTTCTTTCACGCGGGGTCTTATCTTTTTTTGTTCATCCAGCAAAGTGCCATCAAGATCGATTGCAACCAATTTGTAGCTCATTCTAACCTCCTGCAATTATTATACTAGGGTTGTTGCATGTTCGGATAGAAAAGTCTATAAATCGGTTGGGTACGGGCTGGCAAAAAAAGGGAAATATCAGATTGATTTTACGGGGCAAAAGAGGCTTAGAAGCTTAAATTGCCCCGAATTTCTGAAAAAATGCGAAAAAAGCTTATTCTGATTTTGCCATTGGAAGAGCTTTTTTGTTTTTGCTGAGCATTACCAATTCGGTAATATCCTGCACTTTGAGCTTTTCTTCCAACTGACGACCTTTGATACCATCCTCAAACATCGAGATACAGAATGGGCATGATGCCGCTACTACTTCTGCGCCCGTATCGGCAGCTTCTTGCACCCTTGTTTGGTTCACACGGGTTCCGATTTTCTCTTCCATCCAAGCTTGACCGCCACCAGCGCCACAACAGAAACTCTTGTCACGGCTGCGCGGCATTTCGGTAATTTCCAGCTTTTTCACTCCATTACCGAGGCTATTCAAGGCGTAACGAGGCGCGTCATAAATATCATTGTAGCGTCCTAGATAGCAAGGGTCATGGTAGGTCACTTTAGCCGTGTCAAGCCCAGCACCCGCCTTGATGCGCCCTTCTTCGATGAGTTGTGCCACCAACTTGGAGTGATGCACCACTTCAAAGTTACCGCCAAATTCGGGATACTCGTTTTTGATAGTATTGAAGCAATGTGGACAGCCCGTGACAATCTTCTTGAATTTGTGGCTTTCTTTGTAGGCATTCAATATTTCGATATTTTGCTGTGCAAGTGTTGCAAAGAGATACTCGTTGCCCATACGGCGTGCTGCGTCTCCGGTACAGCTTTCTTCTTTGCCCAAAATGCCCCACTTGATACCTGCTTCGTCCATCAGTAACGCCAAGTTAACCGAAATCTTCTTGTTGCGATTGTCGAAGCTACCCATACAACCAACCCAGAATAGCACCTCGATTCCCTCATCCTCATCAATTTCAGCCATTTGGCGGTGTTGCAGGTGTTCGGGCAAGCTCTTGAGCCAATCGGCGCGTTCTTTGTTATTAATTTGCCACGGGTTACTATTACGCTCTAGGTTGTTAAATACAGGCGTAACTTCTTTTGGGAAATCGCTTTCCTGAATAACCAAATAGCGGCGCATTTCCACGATTTTAGGCACATGTTCGATAAACACCGGACATTCGGTCATACAGGCGCGACAGGTGGTGCAAGCCCAAAGCTCCTCGTGGGTAGTCAACCCGCCCACCAGCGGCGGCAATTCTGCATGCCCGCTCTTGCCAGAGTCACTCCCACTATCGGCTGCTCCAGCGGTTTCTTCAGAAGGCATTTTATGACCAACAAACCCTAACCCGCTTTGCATAAAGAGTTCGGTTTTGAGGTCAATAATGATTTTCTTAGGGTTTAGCGGCTTCCCGGTCAGATTCGCCGGGCATACGGAGGTGCAGCGCCCACACTCAGTACAACTATAGGTATCCAGCAAATCTCTCCAAGTAAACTCTTCTATCTTGGATGCGCCGATAGGTTTTTCTTCTTCCATGCGCTTTTCCAGTTCATCGGTATTTCCGTAGCTGCGGAGTTTACCTTTTGCGCCAAGATTCTGGAAATAGGTGGTAAAAAAACTGCCGAGCAGGTGCAAATGTTTGGAAGAAGGCAAATACGCCAGAAATGAGAAAAATACCGCCATGTGCGCCCACCACGCAACAGACCATAGTATGCCTGCAAAATCTCTCACACTCTGGGTCGCCTCATTAGGTGTGGGCCAATCGCCGGAAGATGGGATTAATAGCTCGCCCAAACGCCGCCCAATTGGCGTATAGCCGTGTTCGGTAATGGGGTTAGCACGCCATGCAAAGGCTTCGGCAAATAACAGGGTAAGCACTACACCCGCAATAAGACTCAGGATAATCCACGCATCGGTGGTAGTGGTCAATACCTTTGGCTTTACAAAGGCGCGGCGGATGGCAAAATAAACCAACGAGACAATTACCAAGGCTAGAAATGTATCCAGCAAGATGGCAAAGGGACGTGAGTCGAGCAGCGGAATTGCGATTCCGGTTAGACCCTGAAAAATAAACTCAATCAAGCCAAGCTGGATTATTAAAAAGCCCCAGAAAGTGAGGGTGTGCGCCAAGCCGGGCAAAAACCTGCGCCAGAGCCTTTCCTGAAGTAATACGCCCTTGACGAATAACCAGATTCGTTTGCCGGGTTGGTCAAAGCGGTTTTCATTTTGACCCTGTTTTAGTACATTTACCAGCTTTATCACACGGGCAACGAAGAAATATATCGCTGCGCCTGCCAGTAAAACAAAGATTATACGACCTATCCAACTCTCGTTAGGAGCGTTCATCGCTCAAGTCCTCTCTATGGGCATCCCTGATTGTGTAGAAATTACTCTACTGCTTTGGGCGCTTAAAAATAAGGTATATACCGGCGGTAATACCATCTATAAGGCTGACCGGACTGGAAGATACCAGTTCCCAGCCCAACTCTCCAAGTTTGGTTGTATATGAATTATGCTCGGCGACCAGCTTGTTAGGTCCTCCGGCAATTGCGGAGTCAAAGCTTTTGGGTCCGTCGGGCGATTGGATTTTTGCCGGTAGAAAAGCGTGAAAGTATTCCCACATAAGCAATCCAATTATTTGAGGCGCGGGACACAAACGCCCCGCACTTGAGTGAAGTTTAGCCCTTGCGCTTTTTCAGTTCTTCGGTTAGCGCCGGGAGAATTTTCAGGCTATCCCCTACGATGCCAAGGTCTGCCACCTTAAAGATTGGCGCTTCCTCGTCCGTATTGATAGCAATAATGTTTTTGGAGCCTTTCATACCAACGGTATGCTGAATTGCTCCGCTGATACCAATTGCAATATACACGTTGGGTTTAACAGTTTTTCCGGTCTGCCCCACTTGCATACTGTAAGATACCCAGCCGCTATCCACCACGGCGCGAGTAGCCCCCACTGCGGCATTGAGCGGTTCGGCAAGTTTGTGAAGTAGCTCGAAGTTTTTCGCGTCTTTCAAACCACGTCCACCACTGATAACCACATTGGCTTCTTCGAGGCTTGGACCCTCGCTCTTTTCCACCACAGTTTCAATGATACGCGCTCGTTTGCTTTTGTCGGAAGGGGTGAAGCTGATTTTTTCCACTACCGGCGCACCTGCCCCATCCAGCTTTTCGGCAGCAAAGGTTTTGGGCTTTACCATTAACAACGGGGCGTTGCTAGGTGAGGTAACATCTACAATAGTTGTGGCGCTATACCAAGGGACGGTAACTTTAAGCGTTCCGCCCTCAAGGCTGATTTCACCTGCATCTGTTATCACGCCGCTGCCCAGTTTTGCGTTTACCCGCCCTGCAATATCGCGCCCATCATATGTTCCACCGATTAGAATCAGCGAAGGCGCAATTTGCTCAATCAGATAAGCTAGCGTTTCCGCGCCGGGTTCCGCCAGATATGTTGCATATACCGCATCCTCACTAACCAGCACAGTTTGCGCTCCATACTCGCCCAGTATTGCCGCTTGCGACTCAGCGCCAGTTCCTAGCGCTACTGCCGTCACTTCGCCCAAGGTGCGGGCTTTAGAGACTAATTCCAGCGCGACTTTCTGTACCACGCCTTCTTTGAGTTCTGCAAGTACCAGAATCTTAGCCATTTTTGCCCACTCCTCTAAATTACTTTAAGCTTTTGCAGATAATCGGCAATTGCTACCGCTGCGTTTCCATCATCCTTGATAAGAACACCCGCTTGACGCTGTGGAGCAGGATTCCAACCCAATACCCGCTCTTTTGCGCCCGCAGAACCGACTTCAGAGGCGGCAAAGCCTAAATCAGCGGCGGTCAGGGTTTCTACCGGCTTCTTTTTAGCTTGCATAATGCCTTTTAAAGCGGGGTAGCGTGGCTCATTAATACTGCCGGTTACAGTTACTAACGCTGGCAAACTGGTTTCAACCGTCTGGTATCCGCCCTCAATTTGGCGTTGAATAGTCGCTTTGCCGTTTTCCACCGTCAGTTTCTTGGCAAAAGTGAGTTGAGGAACATCCAGTAATTGGGCTATACCGCCGGGAACTATGCCAGTGTAGGCATCACTACTTTCAGTGGCGCAAATTACCAAATCAGGATTTACTCGCTTGATTGCGGCTGCCAGAACACGTGCGGTAGTTAGCGCATCGCTACCTGCCAACGCGGGGTCACTGATATGAATCGCTTTATCCGCACCCATCGCTAGACCGCGCCTGATGGCTTCAATGGCGCGTTCAGGACCCATCGAAACCAGCGTAATTTCACCGCCCTGCGCTTCAACCAGTTGGAGCGCCGCTTCAATACCGTAGGCATCTGCCGGATCGAGTTCTACATCTACACCTTCACGCACAATTCGGAGGGTGTTTGGGTCAATTTTGTTGGTTCCGGTGGTAAGGGGAACCTGTTTTACACAGACAACAATTTTCAACTTATTCCTCCAGCTTTTAGAACCTCAAACTCGCAATTTGTAGCTTGAGCATGGCAACATTGCCGAAAGCTAATTCAATTATTATATCAGGGGGTTAAGCAACTAGGCATATTAAAAAAACCTTGAAGAAATGAGGCTCGGAGAATCTAATAGAACATTCTTTTGATTGTGCAGAAGGATACTAGCATAATCTGTGGCTAAAGTCAATTTAAAAGCGTCCCTTTTCAGGGCGGTTGCATAGTCAGTATTTATATTTTCAACACTCCAGCTAAACCACCAAGAGAATTAACCCGTAGGGGCGGTTCGTGAACCGCCCCATAAGCATCAAGCTAAGGGAAAAGAGAGGGAAACAAAGCAGTTAG
>NZ_JBAXHI010000010.1:0-113478 GCF_037138995.1 Candidatus Chlorohelix sp.
CTTGCCATTGTGCTGGTTAAAAGCTACCGTACGCGCGAGGCTGGAGAGCAAGCTGCCGCTTTGCTGGCTGAGGATGGCTTGGTCTTGAGCTTGCAGAACGGACTTGGCAACCTTGATGCGCTGGCAAGCATTCCCGCGCTCTCAGGGCAAATTCTGGCGCAAGGTGTGACTACTATAGGGGCGGCGCAGATTGCGGGTGGGCATATCCGCTTCAACGGGGCGGGGCATACCTCCCTTCCCATTCTGGAAAGCGCGGCAAGCAATTGGCGGTTGGAATGGTTCGGTGACAAGCTCAAGCAATTGGGCTTATCGGTCAGCTTTAGCGGCGAGTTAGAGAGCCTTGTATGGGGCAAGCTGTTGATAAATTGCTCCGGGAATGCCATTTCTGCGATTCTGGATTTCTCGAATGAGCAATTTTTAGCTAACACCCATGCTTGGGAAATCGCCACGCAAGTTGTACACGAGGTAGCGGGGTTGGCGCAACTCAAGGGCATTGTGCTGCCCTATTCTGACCCTGAAGTCGAATTTCGGCGCATTATCACGCTTAACCGCGCTAATGTTTCTTCGCTGTGCCAAAGCCTACGCAAGGGGCAAACTACCGAAATAGAGGCGTTGAACGGTGCGGTAGTAGCGGAAGCCGAGCGGTTGGGCTACCCTGTTCCGGTCAATCGGCTTTTAACCCAACTGGTACGGGCTTTGGAAGCGAAGCAGCGGTTTGGTGGCTAAGTGTAGAAATGCTAATTCCTAACTTGACATAACTCAATACTAACTAGGTGAGAATCACCTCTCTATACATGTGAGAAATTGCACAAATCTGTGAAATGTCGAATCAGGTAGTTGAAAAGCTGATTAGAGCGCATTTTAGCAATTGACCACCTCCTTTCCATTAATTATAATAGCGGGTAGATGTGTTAGTATCATTCGTCTGCTTTACTATGTTCTGATGCCAAACCGCGATTGGCTTTGATATAATAGGAACATTTATCACTCTTCTTAATCCCTGCTTATGGGGTTTACAAATTGAGACACGAACAACGTTGTTTTAGGTTAAGGCTGCTGCGCGGGCGCAAGCCGCTTAATGAAGGAGGATTTACCGGATGAGCGACATCAAATCCGAGGCTACTGACCATGTATTAAATGAATTGCGGGTCTTTACCCCTTCTCAAGAAGTGGTGGACAACGCCAATATTATGGCTTACATGAACTCTAAGGGTTACACCGATTTCCACGAATTCCACAAATGGTCTGTTGAAAATCGGTTCGAGTTCTGGAACGATATGGCGAATGAGCTTCACTGGTTCAAGAAGTGGGAAAACACCTTTGAATGGACTCAGCAGCCCTTCTTCCGCTGGTTCACCGAAGGCAAATTTAACATCGTTTATAACTGCCTCGACCGCCATATTGGAACCCCGGTAGAAAATAAAGTGGCTTATTACTGGGAAGGCGATAACGGCGACACTCGCACTCTTACCTACAAAGACCTGTACCAGCAGGTGAATCGCTTCGCTGCCGGTCTTCAGAAACTGGGCGTTAAGAAGGGCGATCGGGTTGGTATTTACCTACCTGCCGTACCGGAACAAGCGATAGCTTTGTTGGCGGTAGCGCGTTTGGGCGCGGTTCACTCGGTGGTATTCGCAGGATTCGCTGCTCACGCTTTGCGAGACCGTTGCGTGGATGCCGAAGCCAAGCTCATTATTACTGCCGATGGTAACTATCGCGGCGGCAAGTTGGTTGATCTGAAGAAGACCGCCGATGAAGCGGCTGCCGAAGTGCCTACTCTTGAGCATGTGGTGGTGTACAAACGTCTTGGCACTGAAGTTCCTATGACGGAAGGGCGCGATATTTGGTGGCACGACCTCGTTGCCGACATTCCCGAAGATGTGGTTGTACCTTGCGAGGAGATGGACAGCGAAGATATGCTGTATATCCTCTACACCAGCGGTAGCACCGGCAAGCCCAAAGGCGTTGTACACGTACACGGCGGCTATGCAGTGGGCGTTTACGCTACCATGAAGTTCACCTTCGATGTTAAGCCGGAGGATGTGTTCTGGTGTACTGCCGATGCTGGCTGGGTAACTGGTCATAGCTACCTGCTGTATGGACCGCTCATGACTGGCGCCACTAGCGTCTATTTTGAAGGTATTCCCACCTACCCCAACCCGGATCGGTTCTGGGAAGTTTGCGCCAAATACAAGGTATCCATCTTCTACACCGCTCCTACCGCGATTCGCAGCTTAATGCGCTTTGGTGATGAGTGGCCCAAGAAGCACGATCTTAGCAGCCTGCGTTTGCTCGGTTCGGTGGGTGAGCCTATCAACCCCGAAGCATGGATTTGGTATCGCGAGGTAATCGGGCGAAATGAACTGCCGATTATGGATACTTGGTGGCAGACTGAAACTGGCGCTCACATGATTACCCCTAACGTGACTTTGCCTCTGAAACCCGGCAGCGCGACTTGGCCCTTCCCCACCATTGAAGCTGATGTGGTGGATAAGGACGGTAGCTCGGTTGGACACGAAAAGGGCGGACTCTTGGTTATTCGTCACCCGTGGCCTAGCCAAATGCGTACTATCTTCCGCGATGCTGCTCGATACGAAACCTACTGGAATACTATTCCGGGCGTTTACTTCGCCGGTGATGCGGTACATCGTGACAACGATGGCTATTACTGGATTCAAGGTCGGGTGGATGATGTAATCAAGGTTAGCGGTCACCGCCTCGGCTCGATGGAAATCGAATCCAGCTTGGTAAGTCACCCGGCGGTAGCAGAAGCGGCGGCAATCGGCAAGCCCGACCCGATGAAGGGCGAGCATGTTAAAGTGTTCGTAATTCTGAAGAACGGATACGAAGCCTCTCCCGAAATGGAGAAGGAACTGAAACTGCATGTTCGCAGCAACGTAGGACCCGTTGCAGTACCGGACGAACTTGAATTCGTGCCTTCGCTGCCCAAGACTCGTTCCGGCAAGATTATGCGCCGTGTTATCCGCGCTAAGGAACTGGGCGAGCCAATCGGCGACATCAGCACCTTGGATAACTAATTCTCGAAGAATTAATAAGGGCGGGGGTACAATATCCCTCGCCCTTATTTTATTTCTCCTCTAACTGCTTATTTGCTGGTAATATGGGGGGGTATTTATCAGGCTTTTTTGACGGTGCTGCCAATAATTCTTTTTGCCAATAAATGACAGTGTATAGACTTGATTTCCTTTTTCGTCATCCAATTTACCCCAACGAGCGGGGCTAGGTCCTCGTCAATTTCGGCTTGAAGCCCTTGCAAATCCGCAATGGAGATAGGAAAGCCGTTGTATTCGAAGGGTTGTAACTCTCCGGGGCGCGTAAGTTCCTGATAAATCCTTTCTGCAAGTAGGAGTTCTAGTTTATCTGCCATAGACTTTTCCTTTGCCGGGATTAACCACCCGGTTAGGTGTTAAAGATTGATTAACGCACTTTTGATAGAAACTTTTTGTAGTGAATTTCGTCTTTAGAGTAATGGTGGATAACTAGAGTGCAACTGACTTTCGCGCTTTTCTCTGCTGCAAAATAATATGCTAGTACAAAGGTGAAGACTTGAATTTGTTTGAGCTATAATTATATTTATAACATTGAAATATATTTATTACAATATCAAAAGATAATTTTCGGGTTAGAAGGCTGCTACATAAGCGCAGATTTGAAGCTTAGTAAGGCAACTCAACTTCAAATGGAAAGCCTATCTGGACTACGCGCTGTGTTAGATAAACCGAATTATCTATTAAGGTTGTAACATACGCCGCTTGCTCGTTGACTTGCGCTATTTCTAGATAACCCCCGCTTCCGAACAATGCAATAATTTCTCCCTTTTGCGCTATACCATAAGTTTCGCGAATACCTGTGGCTAAAAGCTGACCGGGAACAGATATACGTGCATAAGTAATAAGTGCCTTTTGACCTAAATGGGAAAGATGTTCGCGCCTGATATTGCTTATGACATTGCCGAAATGGTCGATATGTAGCACGCGCCCCTTGAGAATTTTTTTATTATCGGGTGCGGTATGCCATTCTGGCAAGAGGTTTTCCAGCCTTACGAGTTCTGAGGAGTCGAGTAGCGCACCTAGATGCTCAAATGATTCGCCTCTCGAAAGAAAAGCTGCTACCGGAGCAAAAATATCACGCCCATGAAAGGTTTTGCTGATTTCAGAAAGCTGGAAAGCTGGGTTATTTAACTCTCGCACTTCTAACTCTGCATAATTATTGAAGATATATGAAAAAAGTCCATTGTCCGGTCCGATAAAGTAGCCGACTTCCGGTATTTTGATAACAATTGCCCGGCGATTTGTGCCTACACCCGGATCAACCACTGCTATATGAATAGTACCGGGCGCGAAGTGCCGATGGGCATTAAAGACGTGATACGCTCCGTTCAGGATATTTTGCGGGACTACTTCATGAGTCAAGTCTATTACGGTAGCTTGCGGGTTGATAGCATGAATTACCCCTTTCATCATGCCCACATAGCCATCAAGCGTACCGAAATCGGTGGTAAGAGTTATTAGCGCCATAACGCTAAGCTCTTATAAAGTGCAATTGCTGGAAACGTTGACGCATAACGATTACATCTGACTTCACGCTCTCCGGCGTTTCTCCTTTGACCAGCACTCGATTGATGAGTTGCGCCAATTCGGGCATATCTTGAGGCTTGAAGCCCCAACGGGTAATTTCCTGAGTGCCGATGCGAATCGCATTAAAATCATTTGGGAGTTCCGGTAAAGGTAAACCGATACCGCTGGTAAGTATATTTGCTCTTTCAAGGTGGCGTGAGGCAGTTGTGCCTCCACCATAAACTGCCGCTTGGATTGCCACATGATGCGACATAGTAAAGCCGCGCCCCTTCGCGCTGTGAACCGGCGCGTTTCCTGCTGCCAATTCCTCAGCCAGTTTCTGGGCATTCGCAATACAGGTGCGAGCATATTCCTTTCCAAATTCCAGTATATCTGATGCAGCTACCACCAGAGTAGCGGTACGACTCAGGTCGAAGTTGGCGGTTAAGCCGGGATAAGCTATTTTGTCCAACCGCTCTGCCAGTTTAGAAGAATTGGTTAGCACCAGACCGCCTGCAGGACCTCCGAAAGATTTATAAGTGGAACAGGTCATCAGGTGTGCGCCCTCTGCCAGAGGTTGCTGAAACTCGTCACCTGCAATAATACCTGAGAGGTGTGCCGCATCAAACATCAACCACGCCCCAACGTTATCAGCTATAGCCCGAACTTCCTTTACCGGATAGGGGAATAATGCAAGGCTACCACCCAGAATGATAAGTTTTGGTTTGATACGATACGCTTCTGTTTCCAATTTTTCCAAATCAACTGCCATTCGTTCGCTGTCAAAAGGAATGTCGTGAACATCCAGCCCGTATAAGCCTGCCGCACCCGGTGTGTGGTGTGTGACATGCCCTGCGGCGGCGTTTGAAAGCGCCATAATCCTATCGCCCGGATTAGTACAAGCCATATAAGCGTAAAGGTTAGCAAGTGAGCCGCTTCCCACTCTAAATTCAACAAAATCACATTTAAAGATACGCCGGAGAATTTCAACCGCCATTATTTCCAGTTGTTCAGCATACTGTAGCCCGGTTTCATACTTATCACCGGGATAACCGAGGCTGGGACGGCTTCCCACGCTGGCAGCTTGAAAGCGTGCAGCGCGTGGGTTCATGATGTTTGTACCGGCGTACAGGCTGATACACTCATAATCCATAAAACTTGCATGCTTTTCTAGCATTTGCTCAACCTCAGACTCAAAGCCTGTGGGCGAGATATTACGGTAGAGTAAGGCATATTTATTGTAAAACTCTTGAGATTCTGGAGAAACCCACGGGCGATTGTAGTCCATAGCGGCTAACCTTTCTGATGAGTTGAATTTGGAAAATGCTACTATTCTGCGAGGGCTTTGTCAAGAAATTTGCTGAGAGTATGAATTCATAGATACAGTAAGAAGTTAAGAAAATTGAAGTTCTGCCAAACACTGCCTACTCTCACATGCCGTAAAATAAGTTAGGCTTTAACGTGACAGAGATGACTAGTCTTTAAAAGCAAAATTGCTACACGAATTTTAATTCATATTGAATTTTATAGGTTTGATTATTATGGTATAATAGCTCGGATTGCAAGCATAGCTGTGAGCATTATTTTTTTGGTCTGAAATATAAGCTGAATTTTGTCTATTAATTAACGTTACACCAAACTTTCTAGAGATACGGATTATATAGGTGAAGAGAAAACCAAAAAATATTTTAGTTGGGTCTAGCCTTGCTATTATATTAATTTTCTTTGCTAATCTATTGCCCGTAACCGCAGCAAGTCCTGAAAATGGATTTTCGCACCTCGCAGAAATTGCAGCAGCAGTTAATGTTCGTAACCCTCGCCAATTCCAGTATTATAACCAAACAGGGCATAGTGTAAGCGGTCCGATATTGCGATATTATCGAAGTACCGGCGGAATTACCCGTCACGGTTATCCCATTACTGAACTCTTTTTGCGAGATGGGCGTTATTTCCAGTATTTTGAGCGTAGTGTTCTGGAGTTTCATCCGGATTACAGTGATACACCCCAAGAAGTTACCCCCTTACCCTTATTTGAAGCCGATAATATTAATAATAATGCGACAGTTCCAGTTTTTGAAAGCACAACCGAGCGTTGGTATTTCCCGGAAACTTCACATAGCATGTCGGGGGAGTTCTTGTCTTTCTGGCGAAATAATGGAGATCGCCTATCTCTTGGTCTGCCTTTGAGCGAACCTTTTGAAGAAACGCAGCCAGACGATTCTAAACTACTGGTGCAATACTTTGAGTATGCCAAACTCGAATATCACCCGGATTCTGATGGGGTTCAAATTGCCCATTCCGGGCTAAAAAGAGCAGAGGCTGAGCTTGAACCGCAGTTTCTTGTCACTGCCCCTTTGGCGCGTTTGACTGAACAACGCCAAATAAGAATACCCTCGTTAATGTTCCATTATGTCCGAACGGTGGATCGCAAAAAGGATTTGCTAGGCTATCGTCTTTCGGTAACTCCCGAAACTTTTGATAAATATTTGGACTGGCTCAAGGATAACGGCTACCATACTGTTACGCTTGAGCAAGTAATGGATTCGCTTAAATATGGGGTTCAATTACCCGAAAAAGCTGTTAACCTGCGCTTTGATGATGGGCATTCCGATATGTGGACAGCCTATCTTGCCTTAAAGCAGCGTGGAATGACCGCTACGTTCTATGTCATTACACAACGGCTTGAGCTATTGCCGGAACAATGGCGTGAGATTGACCAAGCCGGTTTTGAAGTTGCTCCACATACCCGAACTCACCCGGATTTGCGTACTGTACGCGATTTAAATTCGGAAATAAATGGCAGCAAGCAAGACCTAGAAGCTATGCTCGGGCATCCAACCCGCACTTTTTCTTATCCTTATGGTAAATATAGTGACGCTATTATCAAATCTGTTACCGATAGCGGTTTTGAAATGGCGGTTACCACTGATGGGGGATATAATTTCTTCTTGAATAATATGTACAAGCAGCCTACGATAAGTGTTACCGGAGACGACACCATGCAGGATTTTATCAATAAAGTAAAAGTCGGAACTCGCTGATTTACCGCAATCACACCATCTTTTTTCTGCAAGAGTTATCCCCACATTTATCCACTAAAAATATTTAGATATGCACAGCTTATCCACCGACCATTAGTTTTATTCCACAAATTGCGGGAAAAACCAGCTTTCATATAAATTCATGTGTGCCAAGCAGTAAACGGCAAAAGATTCGCCAGTTTTTTCAAAGACTGCTAAAATAAGCTCATATTTACCCAATCAAGTTGATTCTCCGTTGTATATGGCTACAAGTTTTCTTATCCCAAAGTTTCCTCTAACTACCCGAATTACTTAAATAAGGAGCAATTAAAAAAATGAGCAATGTGGCTAAAATCGGAACACCCCTCAATGAATTGGGTGATAATGAAGCGGTTATTGTTAGTTCAGTAAGAACCCCGGTAGGGCGTGCCAGTAAAGGCTCACTAAAAGATATGCGTGCCGATGACCTTGCCGCAATTGCAATCAAGGGAGCGGTGGAGCGTGTACTCGGATTAGATAAAGCCGATATTGAGGATGTAATTCTCGGATGTGCTATGCCGGAAGGCGAACAAGGTTTGAATGTTGCCCGTTGCGCTGCTATTCTCGCCGGATTGCCCGATGTAGTGCCGGGTGTAACAGTGAATCGCTTTTGCGCCAGCGGCTTGCAAGCTATTACTTTTGCGGCTCAACAAATTATGCTTGGCATCGGTGATGTGTACGTGGCGGGTGGCGTAGAATGTACCAGCCGTGTACCTATGGGGGGTTTGAATCCTAGCTTTAACCGAAAACTGGTCGGTAAAACTCCTCCTTTTCCTAACGTCTATATACCGATGGGGTTAACTGCCGAAAACGTAGCGCGTCGTTTTGAAGTATCCCGCCAGATACAGGATGAATTTGCGCTTGCCAGCCATATGAAGGCAGCACGGGCGCAAAAAGAGGGCTATTTTGATGCCGAAATTATCCCTGTTACTAATCCCGATGGTTCGGTAGTTACTAAAGATGATGGACCTAGGGCGGACACTACCTTGCAAAAGCTGGCTGAATTAAAGCCTGTTTTTATCGCGGGCGGTTCGGTTACAGCCGGGAACAGCAGCCCTTTGAATGATGGTGCAGCTGCTACGGTTTTGATGAGTATGCGTAAGGCTCGTGAGCTTGGTTTGAAGCCATTAGCAAGAATAGTAAGCTTTGCTGTATCTGGATTAGAGCCGGAAATAATGGGAATTGGTCCTGTCTCGGCTGTTACGAAATTACTCAGCCGTGTTGGCTTGAAAATAGAAGATATTGATATAGTAGAATTGAACGAGGCGTTTGCGGTTCAAGCATACGAAGTTTGCCGCCAATTAAAAATTGATATAGATTTGCAACTCAACCCGAAAGGCGGGGCGATTGCGCTAGGGCATCCTCTGGGTTGTAGCGGGGCGCGTATTATGGCTACGCTGGTTAACGATTTGCATCAGTTTGACAAGCATATCGGAATTGAAACTATGTGCGTAGGGGGCGGGCAAGGCTACGCCACGCTGGTCGAAAGATTGAACTAGCAACTATATCAAGGAGAATACGATGCTTGAAATAAAGAAAGTGGCAGTGCTGGGGTCAGGCGTGATGGGCAGCGGTATTGCCGCTCACCTTGCAAACGCCGGTATCTCATCGTTGATGCTGGACATTGTGCCGGATAAATTAACCTCTGATGAGGAGAAGCGTGGGTTAAAACTTAACGACCTATCTGTTAGAAACAGGTTTGCCAATTTGGGTTTGCAAAACGCGCTAAAATCCAACCCTGCCGCCTTTTTTGTACCAAAAGGGGCTGCTTTGGTCACTACTGGCAATTTTGAGGATGACTGGTCAAAGCTTGCCGAATGCGATTGGATAATCGAGGTAGTGGTTGAGCGACTTGACATAAAAAAGCAAGTCTTTAAAAGAGTGGCAGAAATAGCCCGCCCTGATGCCATTATCAGTTCAAATACTAGCGGTATTTCTATTCGGGCGATGGCGGAAGACTTGCCCCTAGAATTTCAGAAACGCTTTATGGTGACGCACTTTTTCAACCCGGTGCGTTACATGAAGTTACTCGAAATTGTGCCGCATCCAAATTCCAACCCTTTGCTAATCGAGTTTGTGCGCCGATTTGGTGAGGATACGCTCGGTAAGGGGGTAATTATCTGCAAGGATACTCCCAACTTTATAGGCAATCGCATCGGGATTTACGGTATGATGTCCACCTTGAAACGCATGTCGCAGAATAACCTACGAGTAGAAGAGGTGGACGCAATATTAGGACGCGCCAGCGGACGACCCAAGAGCGCGGCTTTTCGCACCAGCGATTTGGTAGGACTCGATACCAGTTTGCACGTAGCTCGTAATGTGTATGATAACGCCCCAGACGACCCAGAGCGCAATCTTTTTCTAATACCGGATTGGGTTCAGCAAATGGCAGATAAACGTTGGCTTGGCGACAAAACCGGGCAGGGCTTTTACAAAAAAGTAAAGGATGAGAAAGGCAAATCCGCGATTCTGTCCTTGAACTCCCAGACTCTGGAATATGAACCGCAATTGGAAACCCCTCTTGCCGATACCAAACTTGCTGAGGCAGCGCGGCGCAGTGACCCGCGTAAACGCCTTGAGACGCTTGCCTATCTGGATGACCGAGCCGGTAAATTCGGGTGGGCGGCGCTGGCGGATACGTTGCTTTATACAGCCAAAATCGCGCCGCAGATTGCCGATGACATACAAACGATTGATCAAGCGATGAAGTGGGGTTATAACTGGGATTTGGGGATTTTTGAGTCTTGGGACGCAATCGGACCGCTCAAAAGTATCCAGAAAATGAGAGCGGAAGGGCGCGAAATCCCTCAATGGTTGGTTGATTTTACTAATCGAGGGCAGGATTACTTCTATATAGAGCAAAATGGGCGCAAGCACATGTGGGATTTCAAAGAGGGGCGTTATGTGGCTGCTCCAGAACGTACCGACTTGATTAGCCTTGCGCGGTTGAAGAAGGATAAGGCGAATATTTTGCGCTCCAATGATAGCGCCAGCCTGATTGACCTTGGTGATGGTGTTTTGTGTCTTGAATTTACCAGCAAAATGAATACCATTGATGCTGAAATGGCACAATTGGGTATGTGGTCGCTTACTAAGCTCAATAATGATAGCAAATGGAAAGGGTTGGTTATTGGCAACGAAGGCAGCGATTTCTGCGCCGGAGCAAACCTATTTTTAGTTGTAATGGGAGCAAATAGCGGCGAATTTGGTCAGATTGAGCAAGCGGTTAAAGCTACTCAGGATTGGTGCATGGCTATCAAGTATTCGCAGAAACCTGTGGTAGTTGCTCCATTTGGCAGAACGCTCGGCGGTGGCTGCGAAATCACTATGGCGGGAGCGCGGGTACGCGCCTATGCCGAAACCTACATTGGGCAGGTTGAAGTTGGTCCCGGTTTGATTCCGGGTGCGGGCGGCAATAAAGAGTTGCTCATTCGTAATATTGAGCGCATGCGCGGAATGGGTGGCACCTTCCCGCTAGTGCAGAAAACCTTTGAAGCAATCTCCTATGCAAAAGTCAGTACCAGCGCGGAGGATGCTCGTTCCATTGGTTTTTTGCGTAAAACCGACCGAATTACCCTAAACAAAGAACGCTTGATTTCAGACGCTAAAGCAGATGTGTTGGAATTGGCAAATCAAGAGGGCGGCTACAAACCGCCCCAACCGTTTAGCTTCAAATTACCGGGGGAGGGCGGCTACCTCGCGGGTGAGCAATTAATTGAAGGGCTGGAAATGACCAAAGCTATCAGTGAACACGATGGGGTTATAGCCCGAAAATTGTTGCATGTGCTTACCGGGGGTAGTGAGGCAAGCCCGGTGCGAGAAGTTAGCGAACAGTATTTGCTAGACCTTGAGCGGGAAGCCTTTATAGAACTTTGCAAGCTGCCAAAAACACAGGGACGAATGCAACATATCCTTATGAAGGGCAAACCCTTGCGAAACTAAAGAACCAAGTGACCAACATTACGAGCCATCATATTCGGTGTGATGGCTTTTTTGTTAAAATCTATTGCCGATGATTTTGTAATAATAAAGCAACTAAATATAAACCGCGATTTTTATTCTGGTAAAATGGCGCATCTGTTTAATCCCAGTCTTAATCCTGCAAAATAAATGATTTACAAAAACCTTCTGTTTTTCCGGTCTGATATTACCGATTTTAAAACAGAAGGTTTTCATTTCAGGGCTTTCGCTACAGAGGCGATTTCAGGCAATGGATATAAGCCCCTTGCCTCAAAGCTTTTCAGCTAGTCGCTGTTTCTGCCGCTGTACCGCTTGCTTTCCAGAATTGCCCCAAGCGCATTTACCAACCCTGCGCCGTAAGCTTCACGGTCAGAGATGGCTTTGCCGCCAAGGTGGCAATATCCGGTAGGGCAAGGCAAGCCAGTTAGGTCACCAGCAGACGTGTCGGTAGCGCTCAATGGTTGCGTGGTGTTACCCTCAACTTCTGTTGCGCCAGCTTTAACTGCTGCTACTAGTTTGGCAGGATTGTGCCTGATAGATGGGTTGTAGCTTGCCGTCAGCGCAATAACGGCTGAGACATGCGGCGTAGCCATTGAAGTTCCCTGAATGGTAGAGTAACACTCATTCTGGTAGAAATTTGGGTTATCAATCCAATCGCAGGGAATTTGCGTTGCCCAGTTTGAAGTGATGCTGAAATCTTCCCATGCGGTTGTACCATCAGCGGTAGTTACGGGATAACCCGGTGTACCACCTCCATCATAATTCGGCAAATTGAACTTACGCGCGCCTCCGGGAGCGGCAATATCAATACGAGACCCGTAATTGCTGTAGTAAGTAAGTTGATTCTTCTTCCCAGCCCCAGCTGGCTGGTGCGAGTCGCTTGTCGGTTTGCAAACAGCGTTAGGATAAGTAGTGCTTCCAGTCGGGCAGGAAGCAGACGATTTATTAACTAGGTTGCCGGTTGCTGAAACATCTACCACATGCTTAATACCGCCGGGAACCTCATATAGACCATAGTAGTCATAAAAATTACCGACACTAGTACCGGGTGTAGTTAGTGGCCCGTGGCTAAGGACTTTGCCACCCTCTCCAATCCGAAGATGTTCGTTTCCGGCGGCAGCAACAATAACGGTTCCTTTTTGCCAAGCGTATTCGACTACATCTTCGTAGGCTTTATATATAGCATCCTGCTCTGGGTCGCTGCGATCCAGATAGCCCCCGAAGGAGATGCTCACCACATCAATTCCATGATCAGCAGCATAGAGGAAAGCGTTTAGAATTGATGAGTCATATGCGGAGCCACACCACTCGGAAATTTTTAGAGCAACAAGTTTTGTATTTGGGGCAATCCCGTTAATACCCTTCCCGTCCAAAGCTCCGGCTATATTGCCGCCAATCCAAGAACCGTGTCCGTTCCAATCACCATTTACAGGGGCAATATTGGCAGGGACACCGAAATAGGCAGGCAAATCCGAGTCGGAAAGATCATAGTAGTCTTTGCAAAGTGTAGGATCGGTTAAATTCACTACGTCTAACACCTGACTGGCTAATTCACTGTGGGTATAATCCAGACCAGTATCGGCAACTCCTACTATAACCGAGGGTTTACCGGTCGTGTATTTCCAAGCTTCTTGAGTATGGATGCGATCAAGGTTCCACATCAAACCGGGTAATGAGGAAGCCGGATCAAGTGAAATACGAGTTCTTTCAGGCAATTTACCCTGCTTAAGAGCGGTAACAGTTTGCATACCTTCAGGCTGAATTAGAGTCCGCACTTGGTCTTTGGCAAGGCTTTCCAAATGCAAGCTGCCGGATAGCTGGACTTGCGAATCGGCAGAAGCTTGCACCACTAAAGTGTTTAGCTCCGGTAAATCTGTCACAATTGTTGCTCCAGATTTTGTAGCCTCATTCCGTAGCTCATTATAATCTGCTGCACTCTTCGCTTTGGCTATATAGCGACCAGACTGACCTTTAGCCACTGCTGCTGCTGGCGTAATTGTGAAGCTTGCTGTCAATAAAAGTGAAAGCATTATCCAAACAGATAATGATAAACCCAACTTTTTCGATGTCACACGAAACCTCCCGTATTGCTAAAATTAAACACAAAAGCCAAAATGGCGATATGGGTTATTGCTTTATTGTAAGAGTTTTAGCCATTCTTAATTTCTTAATATGGAAATTAATTTGGGTAAAACAATACAAGAAGCAGTAGGAGTAAAATCAAAAACTGCCTTAAGTGAATGCAATATTAAATAGGCATAAATTTTAGCTGAGCAAAAACTATCTTGTTACCAGTGTTAGGAGAGAACTCCTACCAAAAGAACAGAACAAAAAAAAGTTGCTAATAGCTCATGTTAGTAAGCGGCGAACTTAAATAATTTTATTGGCTTGTTGTAGTAAATTTTGAAGTAGCGAAAGTTTATAGCGATTTCCTGCTCAAAGTATTAACTTAATTTAATCATAGCATCTAAAGGTTGTCAAGGCATCTAATCTAAAGTTCTAAAGATTCAGGGCGATTCATAGAATAACTCTTTTAGCCATTTGCAAAACCAATCTTTTTGCCGCTTGTAAAATTATAGATATTGCAGCAAGCTCACATTGTTAAATAATCGCCCTAAATTGACCTGCATATCCGCTTGAAATTTTCCGGCATATGTGGTATTCTTCTTCTCGCCTTAAAAAATCTGATGTGCAATGCCGAGATAGCTCAGTTGGTAGAGCATGCGACTGAAAATCGCAGGGTCACCAGTTCAAGTCTGGTTCTCGGCATCATTTTTTTTATAGCTGGTTCACTCTGTAATTATGTGCCTCTCCCCTAGACCCATTTTAGTTCAATTTGGCTGAATAGTAACGAAAATTATCCCTCTACATATAAAACCGTTTCACGATAAGGTTAATATATTGTGAATAAGGTAAAAATAAGGTAAAATAAATTCTCGCCTCAATATGTTAGAGGACTAAAATTCTGTAATTTCTACATATTAATCTAGCCCAAGAATTTTTTGTCAAAGCGACTAGGTTTTTTGCATCTTGTGGTATGTTCTCTTTATGAATGGTATTCCCGAACTTAAAATGGGGGAAAAGGATTACAAGTTGCGTTACAAATTTAAATTAGGTTTTTCTTTAGTAATATTAATGTTGCTAAGTATTATCATAGCAGCTTGTGGCGATAGCCCTACCGCTACCAGCGTTGCCACTACGAACGTGACTACCGCTGCCGCTACAACTACCGTAGCGAAGACCCCTGCTGCTTCTGCTACGACTACCGCTGCATCCACAACTACTGCTGTAGCGAAGACCACTAGCGCTACAACCGCGGTAGCCACTACCGCAGCAGCAACCAGACCTGCTCCAGACCCGGCTGGGAAAGCCGAACCCGAACTTCTGGAAATTATTACTACCTATAGCAAAACCAGCGGCACCGCCGATGAGAAATTGAAGGCAGCCACCGATTTTGCCAGCTCCATTGACGTGATTGACGAAAGTCACGAACTCTATTTCGAGCTAACCCTCACCAAAGGGGCTAACGAACAGCCCGTAACCGATTTGCTAAAGGCGATGGGTGGTACGGTGGAGGATGTCGCCGATGCTGGAGGTGTTAAAATAGCGTTGGTTACTGTTCAGGTCAAGCAATTCGTGACCTACACGCAACCCACCACTGGCGACAACTTCATTCGCGCGCTGGGTTCGCTCAAAGAAGTGAGTTTGATTAACCTGCCAGTTGACGAGAGTACCCAAGAGTTGCGGTCTTTACCCAGTAACTTGGATGCCCTGACTATGCTTGCCACCACCTCTAAAAACGAGGGTGTCAAAGCAATGGGCGTGGACACATGGCACGCGGCGGGTTTCAATGGTACCGGGGTGAAAATCGGCATTATTGATAGTGGCTACCAGTTTGCCGACCAGCTAAAAACGCAGGGTTTCTTGCCTAACGATTTTCAGGTGATGGACTTTGCACAGAAGTTGTTAAGCGAAAATAGCTTAGATAATGGGGTACACGGTTCCGCCGTTTCCGAGATTATATATTCGGTTGCGCCGGGCGCGAAGCTGTTTCCCACCTCTATCAAAGGCACCGGGGCTGAGTTCTCCGAAGCCATTGATTATCTAGTTTCTCAACAAGTTGACATAATCTCTATTTCTATGGGTAACAATAGCTCTTCCGAGGATGGCAACAGCCCACTGAGCAAAAAGGTTGAGCAAGTACGCAAGGATAAGGGTATCCTGTTCTTCTTGGCTTCGGGAAATGAGGGTACCGAGCATTACGGCGGTAAGTTCAACCCGGACTCGAACGGCTACCACCAGTGGCAACCGGGCATTACCCGGATGGCTCTCGGCAATCCGACCGCTAATCCTCTTGCCAGCAACGTAATTATGCGTTGGGACCAATTCTTAGATGGTGGTCCTAACCCGACTGCCACTGACCTAGATTTGATTATCGAGGACGCGCAGGGCAAGGTTTTAGCCTCCAGTGAGTCTGACCAGCGGGAACGCCAACCGCTTGAGCATTTGAGCTTGAATTTGCCTGCTAACACGCTGCTCTACATTCGCGCGAAGTTGAAAGCCGGAACACCCGCTCCGACCAAACCTTTCAACTTGCATGTGTTCCTGACCGGGGGACTCTCTCCGCAGATTCTCACGCCCACCCAGACTGTCGGTTCCCAAGCCGATTCCCGCGGTGCGATTGCGGTAGGCGCGATTGACCCGCCGGAAGGCAACGAGATTGGTAGTTACAGCAGCCAAGGTCCTCTGAGTGATGGACGTAATAAACCGGACATCTCTGGACCTGCCGGTGTTAGTAGCGCGGCGTATCAAGCCAAAGGTCAGGCGGAGGCTCGTTTCCCCGGTACTAGCGCCGCTACGCCTAACGTTTCGTCCATGACTGCCGTGCTGAAAAGCGCCAACCTGACTCTGACCCCGGACGAGCTTACGCAGGTGTTGTTCGAGAGCGCCATTAAGCCAACAGGCTCATCTAGTAGTGGTCCCGACCCGGTCTATGGTTATGGTAAAGCCAGTTTGTCGAACCTGACACCCGGTTCGGTAAAGCCAAAGGGAACTCTACAGCAGCCTACGCCGAACCTTGACCCGCAGTTCCAGTACAAGAATCCGAACTATTTACCAGCGCCGACTGCTGATACTCCCGGTTCTGCCCCAGCGACAACTGCGGCAGTAGGTGGAACACCTACTATTAATACGATAGAGGTTGATCCGGCTGTTCAGGCAACTCTAGTTCTCAAGGCTGGTACGGTGACTAGTTCGCTTGTACAGGTGTCAACCTATGATGCGGAGACTTTGTTTCCTTCGTTAGAAAAGGCGTTGTTGGCGCAGGGTTATAAGTTTGCGCTACCGGGCAATACTAAGCCTCTGAAGCAGAGCGTTTTTACCATTGCTCTTTATACGCTGGCTGGTTCGCCTGATATACTGCTGCAAGCGATTGATCTTCCAGAAGATCCTTCCACTTTGCTTACGATGTCAAACTATCCTGGTATGTCACCAGAAGCCTATCAGAAGTATATGGGTCAACTGAAGGGGCAGAAGACGATATTGGTTGTGTTCTACGGTAGCGACTTAGCTAAAAACTTTGGCGGTTAATACCACCCTTATAATCTATCCCTCTTCCCTTGATGGGGAAGGGGGATACCAACAAATACAAAAAACCTTCTAACGCACATTTCGCCGTTTTGAAAGCTCCCAGCGTAAGCATGCCTTTTCCAGTGTGGCTTTATCCACTTGGCGAAACTGCCCTTGCGAATAGCAGCTTGGAAAATGGGGAATTGCTTCATCAATGGCAAAAGCGGCAGCAATAGCTAGGTCATTCCACCAGATAGCTTTCCCCTCTATTTTCTGTTCAGCCAACGCGCTTCTGACTTTATCATAGGAAACATCGGGGGCGGTTTCCACAAAAACACCTTGCGAGTTTGTTTCAAGCGCGTTACGCAAACCCTCCCGCCATTCTGATACATTCGCATCCTTGCGCCAATCTATTTTCCAGATGATAGCTTTTCCCGCATGATAAGTTAGTTCAGGATTCCATCGCACCAGATTATGGCATTGTATCGAAGGATGAGAGGAAAACTTTTCCGGGTTGGATTCGCCAAGCGCAAAAACCGCCAGCCTATCAAGGTAGCCGCTTTTATGGTGAATTGAGCGTTTTAATTCTAGCAATTCTATATCAGCCAGAGGCTGTTCTGATTCTATGAATATATGCCAAACGTTGGTAGGATTGGGGGCTGATAGTTGCGCTAAGGCTTGCCTCGCTTTTGCAATATCTCCGCTATGTAGCCAAATAGTAACTTCATTAGCCAGCAAGCGGGAAATTTCCGGCACAGGTTGGCTCAAATCCAGTTCCAGATGCTCTATAGGCGGTATGTTAGCCGGATTAATGGCAAACTCAGTTCCAATTCGGCACATTGCGAACGGATTGTGCGGCGGCAAGCCTTGTATGTCGGCTGGATTGTCCCCTTTACGCTGCAAAGTTTCGCGCCGCAGTTCGCAGAGTTGGGCGAAATTTAGTTCGGCGGTTTTCAGCACAAAATAGGGAGGTTCGGCTTGAAATTCGATACCATGCAAACCCTGTGTTATTTCCGTTTTTAATTGAGTACCGCCCAGAATTTGCAAGTGGAACAAGTCGTAAGGCGCAAGGTTATTTGCTTCTATGAAATCAATAGTGCGATGAAAGCTATCAACGGTGTCACCGGGCAAGCCTAAAATTGCGTCGAGAAACACTTCGATACCGCGTTGGCGCAGATGCTGTACCCCCGCTACCAGTCGCGGCAAATGGTTCTTGCGACGCACCTTAGCCAGCACTTCCGGCATGGCTGATTGCAAACCTACTTCGACCACTCCAAAATTGCAACTTGCCAGCAAATCAGCCTCAGCCTCGTTAATCGCTTCGCCGCGCATTTCGGCATAGAAGCGGATATGGCGGTTTGCGCCTGTTTCCTGAATGGTCTGATATAACTGGCTGAGGTGGGGTAGCGTATTAAAATTTGCTTCCACAAAATGAACCGAAGTTACCCCTCGCGCCATGCCATATTCAAGCTCTTTACGGATACGCGCAATGTCGAAATAGCGTTTTCCGCCCTTTGGTATATCCTGTCGCCCATAATTGCAAAAAGTACATTTGCTAGGACACCAGCGGCTAAGTTCGATAAACATAAAATTATTAAGGTGATTGTTTAAAGCGCCACCCAGATAAGCCGATGGTATCAGATTTACGTCAGAAGTAGCGTGGCTAGGTGCATTGATGTGCAAAAACCCATCTTGCCGATAACCCAATCCATTGATTTGCGACAGGGGCAGACGTTCGGTGAAACTTCTCAGCAGCGTCAAAAACGCGGTTTCACCTTCCCCGAAAATGAGGAAATCCAGTGCGGGTTCGGTTAGGATAAAAGGGTTATCGCGGTTAACTTCGGGTCCGCCGACTAGCAGAAGGGTTTCGGGCGAAACTTCTTTGATGCGGCGCGTCAGTTCAAGCGTTCGGCTGAAGTTCCAAGAATAGAGCGAAAAGCCTACCAAATCGGGCGCTTCAGACAGAATAGCGTCCAATAAATAAGCATCACCGCCAAAGTTTTGCGCTTCGCCTCTTAGAATTTGAATTTGAACACCGGGCAGAGCGGCAGCGTCGGCATTAGCTTTGAGGTAGCCAAGCGCAAGCGGTAAATTATTCAGGCGGTTGTTAGGTACAGGGAGTTGTACCAACAAAACCTTCATCTAAGGCTTAACCCCGCTTGCTCAAATTCTTCAAGTTCTGCATCGTCAGCGAAAAGCTCACTAAATAGGATTTTCTCTTGATTATTAGCCTGCTGTTTTTCCGGTTGTGACTGAATTATTAGTAGCGCGGCGTTTTTTTCCAGCTTATGGATAACTTCCGAAACCTGCGTGGTAAAACTTGCCAGTTCCTTTGAAGCTATGCTGATTCGCTGTACGCTTTCCACAATTACTCCGCTGGCGTTTCGCTGCTCATAAGTGCTGTTGGCTATGTTGGTTGCCAACTCGGCTGTTTGATTTACGATAGTTATAATATTGTTGTTAGCATCTATCAAGCGGACAACTAATGACTCGCCCTGTTGTGCTTGTCGCAAACCATCTTCGGTAGTTTGAAGGGATTTTTCACTTGCCTGTATGATTTCAGTAACTACTTCCTGAATTTGCTCAACCGCTATGGTTGTACGGCGACTCAACCTCTGAATTTCGTCTGCAACTGCGGCAAACCGCTTTCCATACTCACCCGCGCCTGCCGCTTCGATGGTTGCATTGAGTGATAAGAGGTTGGTTTCATCTGCTACCTCACCAATAATATCCGTAACCTCGCCGATACGCTCAATCTGCGTATTTAGATAGCGTACACTATAAGTTATATTTTCCACGTTATTGCGTAAGGTGGCGATAGCAGTAACCCCATCCTGCGCGGCTTCTTGTCCGGTCTGCGCGCTTTTTAAGGCTTTTTCTGCAATCACTGAAACACTGAGGGCGTTATTGGCAATGCGCCGCGCGGCTGCATCGAGTTCGTTTGAAGTGCTGGCGACCTCATTTACCAATAAAACTTGCTCCTCTGTTGCCGTGTTCTGCCGTTTGAAAAGTTCGGCAAGCGCTTCGGATAAGACATTTATCTGTAAGCTGGTTTCAATTTCTAGCTTGCGTTGCTCTAGCAAACGTTCATTGGCATCTTTTAATTCGTTAGCCTGATGCCGGGCGCTGGTAGCAATGCGGTCAAGGGTAAAGCTAAAAATATACAAGACTGCTGAACCCAGTATTAGAATAGAGCTTACTAGAGCAATGCTTATACCATAACTTGGAGCCGGATTTTGAACTTGGCTAAGCAAATATATCGCCACAACTAGATAAGCAAGACTGGAAGCAATACCTACAATAAATACAGCAATAGGGCTTATTATTGCCCCTGCCACTACAATTATGACAAAATAAAGTATTGGTATATTAGAGCTAAGCCCGCCATTATAAACTCCAAAAGTGACACTTAAAAGCCCGATGGTACAATAAAAAATACCAGCCAGTTCAACCCGGTTGTACCGAATAAGGATAATCGCCAGTATTGCGATAAATACTATTCCCAATGAACCGGAAATACGCCCTATATTTATAGACCCGTCATTATTTAAGAAGTTTACCGCAAGTGGAGTTACATTTCCAATTATAGTTAGTATTGAAAAGGTATTAAGAATCTTCTTGCGCTGGTTTGGCAGGTAATTCTCGTCAAGATATTTTTTATAATTGTACGAGGGCTTATCCTTATTCATAAACTCTCCCTAGAGTTGAATCTCAATCGGTTGCAAAGCGGGTCGTTGCTCCACTAGGGTCCCATCAACCCATACTGCCAGCCCAACCGGAGCAGGTGCGCTTGCTTTACGTAGTGGGCTTTCGGGCATATTTGGTTCTTTGCGCCAAGTTATTTTCAACCAATGCCCCGCAATTTTAATCCGGTCAAGCGTAAAATATTCTAGGTTAAAAGGTAACGGACGAATCAGGACACGTCCTTTATCTTGCGGTTGCACCCCTGCTACGTATTTGATAATTAAGTCGGCAATCCAACTGTGCATGTAATCTTCAGTGCCGCGAAAGAAAGGAGCTTGTCCGGTAAGAGGGTTGTAATACTCATAGGAACTGGGACGCTCCACATCGCCATCAAGAAAGAGCATGCGGATAAATTTGTTCAGGAACTCTACTGCTTTGGGCTGAAGATTGGGGTCAAGCTCTTGTGAGGCGCGGCACAAACTCTCTGCCACATGGCTGTTAGTCATAAGCCAAGTGCGCCCGTTCCAAGGACAAACCAAGCGGCGCTCTTTCCATTCTCCAGCTGGGCTGAAATATTCGTCATCGCGGCTGCTGGAAGGGGCGGGGAAGGGTGTCCAAAATTCTTTTTCATTGAACAGGTGCTTGTAAAATGCGCCAAGATGCTCTTTGCCGCCCAAGCCTGCCATAAAGGGATAGAAACCAACCGCCGCTTTAGCAGTAATCCGGTGCATATTAATAGGGTTAACATCGAAGAAAAACTCTTGCTGTAAATCCCACATCATACTTAGGATACCACGCCGGGTTTTTTCGGCTGCGCTGCGCCAGCGTTCGACATCATAGGAATTGCCAAGTTCCTCCGCCATCCATGCCAGTGTATCTTGCAACTGATAAATGTAAACGGTGGCATCCAATCCTTTCAGGCGTAAGTTACTACCCGAATCGCTTTGCGGGTCAACTTGCTGGTAGCGATTCATAAATTCCTGCCCGGTTTCCCAATGGTTTATGACATCATAAAGACCGCTTTGCTCTTTGTCGCGCTCACTATCGAAATATGCGGCGTAACGAGAAAGCGGTTGAAACACTTTTTCAAGAAAACTACGGTCTGGATGAACCCGGTAAAGCTCTCGCACTCCCATACCCCAATTAGCATGATAGAAGGCTACATTGGAGGTTAGTTCGCGATTGCCCCGATAAATATTCTTGATAACGCCGGGAAATGCGCCATCCGGTAGCTGATTTTGAATGAAATTGAGCAGCGAACCTTGCGCCAGCGCGGGGTTGTGCATCCAACGCGCTTCTAGCATGTGGCATTGTGCGCTGTAGGTTATATGTTGTCGGAACCAGCCAAGATTGATTCCCTCGAAAACACAGGGGTAGGACAAACCTAAACGCTCGTCCGAACCTGCACTAATAGTATTAAGCTTCAAACCGTAGTAGCGATACCAATAATATTTCTGAAGATAGGGGTCAGAGCAAGTGAAATCAGGCAAATTTTCAAAATACTCACTCCAATGCTTTTTGGCTGGGAAGGTAGGGCGGCGCTCTCGTTCGGCGGCGCGTCCTTGTATCGGTTCGGCATAGCGCGGTTCTGCCAGATTATTGGCGGCGACTCCAAGATTGTAGGGGTCGGGAACGGGCGCAGCAGCATCGGGTTGTTTGTCGCGCATAAGGCTATCGGAGCGACGGGCGAGGTTTAATCCGGTCAGGGCGGTTTCTTCGTTGGCGGCGATGCTGGCATACGCGCTAAAAGTAACTTTCCCGCCGGGTGGCAAACTGATTTTGTAATGCAAGCCAAGATAAACTAACCCATTAGGGTTGCGAACCCATACGGATGGTTCTTCGTTTCCCAGATTACCTAATTCTGAAAGCTTCTCATAGAAAGGCGAATACTTGAAGCGCGGGTAATTGGGTTGTCGGTCACTTAGTTTGATGCTGTAACTTTCGGCGCGAATACTCCCACCCAATGCTACATTGAAGCGCATCATTACGCCTGCTTCGGGGTCATCGGCGTTTGCTGGAATTTGGGGGTCACGCACGCTACGTTGCCAGACAATCGAGCCGTCTTCTTTACGGGCGCGTAAGCTCTCTATCTCGCTAAGGCTACCGCCTCGCACCGAGCCTTCGCTATCTTGTGCGCTCCATAACACTAGGTCAAAGCTTTGTTCTTGCTTGAGCGAATTGGCAAATTCAAAGGTACTGACTAATACATCCCACGGTAGCAGCGCACGCCGTTCGGTAATTATCAAGTCGTGGCTTTTGACTCTATATAGATGGCTGCTGTGATCGGGTTGCCAGAATCGCTCAACAAAAGATGGTTCTATTTCGTGTCGCTTATCGTCCATAATTGCCAGCGTAAAAATCGGACCCACCCGATAATCCAGAAAACAAGCGTAATCCCAAAAGCCGGGTTTATCCAGCCACAAAGGAAATTCAGGAGCCCAGATGACCATTTTACCGCCACCCAGAAACCATTTATCATTGCGAGAAAGATAACCTAGTGCCTGATGTCCGTTCAATTTTCCCTCTCCTGTATTTGTACATACTTGAATCTGATTTCTATGAGAATATCATAAACCCTTCTATAAGGCTATAACTAAGGGTATCATTTTTGCAGTAACAACCAAATAGTCCAATTATTTCCTTAGTAGTTAGCTTAAAACACTTTAAGGCTTGCGCCATGGGTACTATATGGTATTGTAATCCGGTTAATATGCCGGTGAACTGGGGCAAGCTCAGATTTTAGCTAGATTTCGGAAATGTAATCTGGCATATTGGCTATGTCACATCCTTATTAATCGTGCAAATTATACTTTTCTTAGTAACCATTTTGCTGTCATGTAGGTGGTGATTGATATTTAGGGCTAATTGAGCGAGTAATAAAAGTAGGATTTTGAAGATTGAATAAGACAGAAAATAAAGTATATATCCCTGTCGAAGAACCTTTGATTTCTTCCGCCAATCATTTCAGGTGGTACGAAACGACTCCTTCAAGCCTGCGCTTGAAAAATGAAATCAGCAAGCTTGAAAAAAATGGACACCACATAGTACAAAAAGAAGAATTGAAAGAGTTTTTCAGGCTTGAAATTCAACCTGCCGGTTATGAGAATTATCTTTTAACTTTTTCTTGCGCTGCTGGCTTTCCCTCTCGCACGCCTGAATTGCAAATAAAAAAATCTGGCGTTGAAGAAGTCAACTTCAAATCAGAAGTATTACGCTATTGGAATGACCGTTGCACGCTTGCGATGGTGGTTAAGGAGTTTGTCGTTTCAAAGCGGCGGTTTAGTTTTGGTTGGGTTTTGAATCTTTTTGGATATGGACTTCGATATTTTTTTAAGCCCGTCTCTTTGGGGATTATGATAGTAGCTTTGTTTTTATTTTTGCTGGTGGCTTATATCTCTGCGATTGTTAATGAGCATACACCCAGCCAATTGAGAATTACAACCGATATTGAATTGACCAGAAATGTCTCGATTGGGGATTTGACCGTAGGCGCGTCTAACATCTCGAATTTGAATAATGCCGATAGCCGGGCTAAAAATCAGCCTACCAGAACTGCGATAGGTCAGGAATTGAATCAGGCTAAAATCCAACAAGCTACTGTAATTGCGCGGGCTACTCAGGTTGGATTAGAAATGCTTACCAATAGTGCTAAGCTACTTGATTATACAGTACAAACTAATGACCTTAAACGGGCTACTCCTACGCCACCCCCTAATCAGGGATTGCCGCCTGTTCAGCAAGAAGTAGCGCCCTCCACACCTGCTCCTGTGCAGACTACTGTGGCAACGATTGAGCCTAATATCGAAAGTACCACCGTTGCCACAACTGAGCCGGTTGCAACTACAGTAGCTTCAACGACCCCCGCGCCGACTCGTGTTGTTACAATGCCCCCCGCAAGTCCTACGGGTAAGTTGGCAACTACTACTGTTGCGCCAAAAACGACAACAGCGTTAACTGCCACCAAAAAACCTTAAAATGAAATCTAGGCGCTGGGTTTCCCGACACAAACCGCGTTTGTTTGAGGATATATGTTAATCAATGTTACTACTTACTAACTAAAAGGGGTTATAAATTTCAATGAGTCGTCAAAACCGTGTATTGATGGTTTTCAATGCTAAAGTAAAAGAACGTAAACAGCAACTTCAAAAACATGGCAGGGGTGCTGTTCCGTATTCTGATTATATTGCGTTGACCGAAAATGTTGATGTTGATTACATTGATAGAGAAACAGTTGACTCTACTTTGTGGGCTAGGCTGATACGACGCTTTGTGGGCTATGCAGTGGCTTTGGTATTGGTGGCTTTTGTGAAGAGTCGAAAATACGATACAGTTTATGCTGATTGTGAACCAATTGGCTTACCTCTTGCTTTCCTTTTCAAATTGTCAAAAAGAAAAAAAAGACTTTTATTCATCGCCCATTGGCTTACTCCCTTCTCTCGGACTGTGTTCCTTGATTATTTAAAAGTGCAGAAGCAAATTGATACCGTTTTTGTACATACCTTAGCACAGCAAACTGTCGCTATAGCTCGCTGCGGCTTTACCTCCAAACAAATCCAACTTATCCCTTACCAGATTGATACCGCTTTCTGGAGCCAGCAAGCCTACGAAGCGCAATTGGCAAAAGAGAACCGCACCCAACCTATACCTAAGAAGCCTTATATTTGCAGCGCCGGGTTGGAATGTCGTGATTATGGTACTCTAATCAAAGCGATTGAGGGTCTTGATATTGAATTAAAACTGGCAGTTGGTAGCCACTGGTCGCATACTACAGGCGCGGGTTTGGAAGGCGAATTGCCACCCAATGTTAAAGTGAAATTCTATAATTACACCGAATTGCGCGAATTGTATGCAAACGCTGCTTTAGTGGTAGTGCCTACCCGCGATGTTGACCATGCGGCAGGTATCACTGTTATTCTCGAAGCTATGGGGATGGGGAAAACGGTGATTTCTACTCGTAGCGTTGGACAATCGGATGTAATAAACGATAAACGTTCCCATAGTAGAGGCGATTTCAAGCGAATTTCACTTAGCACCTTCCTTCGTATGTTTGCCTCAGATGAACTCAGCGAGTTACAAACCGGGTTTTATGTGAACCCCGGTGAAGTTGAGGAAATCCGAAGGGCTATCGCGTATTTATTAGAAAACCCTGAAAAGGCAAAAGAGATTGGACGCAATGCTAGTTTGGTAGTAAATGAAGTAATGACGGTGGGGCATTTCAAGGATAGAGTGCTGGCACATGTTATCGGCGCAACTTACGTGCCGGAAGTGTTTCCAGAAACAGTAATGCTATAGGTTCGTGGATGATTTTGACTATTTTAACTACTTATAAACATAGTTGTGAAAGTAAATACGAGGAAGGGCTGAATTTAGCATGTGAGGATTTGGCGGCGGCTACTTCTGGAAGCTCAAAACTCTGGCGAATCTGTCAGAGCTTTAATCTCTATTCTCCTATTCTTCGCTTTCTGCTATTAAAAATCATATCCTTCAAAAGTCTATATCGGTTTACTTTGTTCTTGCTAATGGCAATGGAAGGCAAAACCCGCCAATTGGCTGAGACGATTAGCTTTTATCGAGGAATGGCGGTAGGTCTAGGTTCTATTGAAGCCTTCAGAACATATGCAAAGGCTCTTCCAATCGAAAATTCAGGCTCTACTCCGGGTATCAGCCTTATTCTTTGCACTCGCAACCGTCCCGCTTTTCTCCAAACTTGCCTTTCCTCAATCCTTGTGGATGAATATCCCGAACTTGATTTGCTGGTAATTGACCAGAGCGATAATAATCACTCAGGGTTTGTATTTCAAGAATTTTCCACCGATAGCAGAGTACGTTACCTTAAGCTCGACAGCAAGGGCAGGAGTAGAGCCTTTAACACCGCATATTCGCTTGCCCGTCATTCTATAATCGGTATAATTGATGATGATTGCCGACCTGAAAAAGGCTGGCTAAACAATATCGCGGCAATTTTCCGCAACCGCCCGGAAGTGGGAATGCTAGTAGGGCAAGTGTTACCTTCCGCATATGACCCCCAATTGGGTTACATTCCCTGCTTTCTGCTACCTCACGCGCGTTATTGTGGCATGCAACGTTTATTAGAACCGGGAGGCGCGGGTATGGGTGCAAATATGATTGCTCGCCGCGAAGTGTTTGAAGTGTCCGGGTTGTTTGATGAACAAATCGGTCCCGGTACTCCTATCCCTGCCTCCGATGATTTTGATTTGGTTTTCAGAGCGGTACGTCACGGGTTTCTGGTATTCCAATCACCTGCCTGTACTATCTGGCATGACGGGTTTCGTGCTGGAGAAGAACTTTCAAAGCTGATAGATGGCTACCAACTAAGCGGTAGCGCGGTGTGCATGAAGTATGTAAGGGCAGGAGAGCTAAAGGGCATGCTATTGCTTACTGGGTTGCTGTGGAATTCGGTAAGTTATCTGACGTTGCGCCTGCTAAAAAGGCAACGACCTTTAGGCTTACGCGCTTTGAAGGCTAATCTGAAAGGGGTTTGGGTTGGGCTGAAAATGCCGCTTGACTTAAAAACCCGCGTGTTTATCGAAAAGCCTCTTTAGAACCCACTATAACTACACTTATAACTAAATACCGTACAAGTGTAGTTATAGCTACTTACAATGCTATTTTAAGGATTTAAGATAAACCATAAGTAATGTTGTTTCTTCCACTTCACATAAATAAACCTTGTTCGTGGTATTTGTCTCAAGGAGATTATATGAAAAACCATTCCCATTATGTAAGCTTACCTTTGGCTTCTCTATTGGACGATAGCAAACCTGCTCGTTCTTTACATGTACATTTCATTAACCCGCCTGTGCCTTCTTTAGATAAAAGTTATGCAAAGTTACTCACTTTCAACACTATTCCGTTGGGGTTATTGTATCCTGCTACAGTTCTCAAGCGAGCCGGACACCATGTGACAATTAACGATGTGAAATCCGGTGAAAAGCTTCAGATTCCGCGCAGCGCACATATTGTGGGTATCACTACCGATACTGTGCGCTATTACGATGCTATTGCCATTGCTCGACTTGCTAAAAAGATGGGCAAAATCGTGGTTATGGGCGGAAATCATGTGTCTTTTGACACCGAAAGAACCTTGCGAACCGGGGTTGTGGATTTCATTGTACGCGGTGAGGGCGATGTAACCATACTTAACTTGGTTAATGCCCTGTCTCAGAAAGATGGCTGTGACCCTAGCACAATTAATGGCATAAGTTGGTACAACAAAAAAGAGGATGTGGTTGTGAACAACCCTGCCGGTCACTGGATTCAAGATCTCGACGCTTTGCCATTGCCGGATCACAGCATCCTGAACAATATGGAACTGTATCGCAAGAAAGGCTTTAACCGTTTCGGTAAACTTGGCAAGCCGCAATTCCAGATTTCCGGCAGTCGGGGTTGCCCTTATGAATGTTCTTTCTGCATCGTTACTTCGATTTATGGAGCGAAATGGCGGCATCGAAGCCCCGATAGTATTTTGCATGAGGTTCAACAAGCTTTGAGGCTCGGTTTTGAAAATATCTTTTTTACCGATGACATCTTTAGCATCAATTACAAGCGGACTATGGAGTTTTGCGAGGAAATTTTGCGCCGGAACATGAAGTTCTCTTGGACTTGCCAGTGTTCATGCGACTCGATAGCGAAACATCCAGATATGGTAGAAATGATGGCAAGGGCGGGTTGCGAAGCGGTTTTGTTGGGAGTAGAGAGTATGGATGAAAATGCTCTTGCGCTTTATCGCAAACGCGCTACTGTTGACCACAACTTTGAAGCGGTAAAGAATCTCAAGAAGCATAATATTATCAGCTTGGCATCTACTATTGTGGGGACACCTCAAGAAACCCATGAATCAATTAACCGTAACTTCGGTTATTTGATGGAGCTTGCCCCTGAAATGCTCTGGATTAATATTCTTACTCCCTATATTGGTACAGATGATTGGGATTTGTATCAGGATCGCATTTTTGACAGAAACTGGCGGCATTACGATGTTTATCACAGTGTGATGAAGCTAGATAACCTATCTCCAAGTGAGGTAGAGTTCTCGCAACGCCGGATGATGACCATGTACTATACGCGCCCTAAATATATGTTTGGCACCTTGCCAAATCTATTTAACAAGCAGCCATGGGCAACTAACTAACTAACCGTAATTACGCAAAATAAAAGAGGGGTCAGGCATATAACCCGACCATCCTCTTTTTATTTTGGCTCGTTCTTTTTTGTATCTTCTATTTCACGGCGAAATATCTCTTTATATGCGCTTGAGCGGTCAACAGGGTGGCGCTCTTTCACAAAAAGAAAAAGCGCCCCTCCTACCACCAAGCAAGCTAAGGCTGATACCTCTAACATGGTGGAAGGAATACCCAATTGGTCAGTTAGTCGGTCATAAACTAGAGTGAGGAATAAAGCCAATCCCACCAGAATATAACTGGCAATTCTAGCCCAACGCGGCGGTTTCCTGCCAGCGTTCGTCTGGTTGGGAGGTTCGTTGTTATTTTGCATTAGCTTAGATTTTCATCACGACAGGCAAAACAACCGGTCGTCGTTTAGTCTGCATATAGAGCAAATCGCCAACAAAATCTTTAACCTTGCGGATTGTGCCAGCTTGGTCAGACAGCAGGTCTTCATCGCCGAAGCGTTGCTCTACTTTTTGCTTTACGAAGTCCATCAATTCTCCGGCTTCCCGCACATAGACAAAGCCGCGACTCACCACATCGGCAGGTCCTACCAGCAAACCGGACTCTTGGTCTGCTACCAGCACCACCATCAATACGCCATCGCGTGCCAGTAAGCCACGGTCTTTGATAACTATATCGCCGATTTCTCCAATACTATTGCCGTCAATGTAGGTTGCGCCTGACGGTACGGTGCCGGTAATCCCTCCAAAGTTTGGACCAACTTCTACCACTTTGCCGTTTTCAGAGATGAAGATATTTTCGGTGGTATAGCCTAATTCTTGCGCCAGTTTGGAATAAAGGGCTAGGTGGCGTGGTTCCCCATGTATTGGCATCAAGTAACGCGGACGCACCAAGTTTATCATCAATTTGAGTTCTTCTTGGCTGGCATGACCGGAAACATGGACGCGCTGGATGGTACTATAAGTTACATCTGCCCCCTGCCGGATTAAATTGTTTATGCAATTACCAACTGCCGTTTCATTGCCGGGAATCGGTGTGGCGGAGATTATAACCATGTCGCCCTGTTGAATCGTTAAGTTCTTGTGTTCGCGGTTGGCAATTCGGCTCAAAACTGCCATTGGCTCGCCTTGCGCCCCGGTTACAACAAAGGTCAATTGCGATTGGTCATATTTGGAAGCTTCTCCGGCTTTTATCAAGGTGTTTTCGGGAATATCCAGATAACCCAACTCACGCCCCATTGCAACGTTGTTCTCAAGGCTTCGCCCTACTACGACTACCTTTCGCCCGTAACGGTAGGCTACATCCACCACTTGTTGCACACGGCTGATAAGCGAGGCAAAGGTAGCCACGATTATGCGCCCTTCTGCTTCCCGGAAAATCTGGTCAAAGGTTTGAGTTACAGCGGCTTCGCTAGGAGTGATGCCTTTGCTCTCTACATGAACGCAATCGCTCATCAGCAATAATACGCCGCGCCGTCCAAACTCGGCGATTTTGCCGAAATCGGTGATTCTGCCATCCACTGGAGTCTGGTCGAATTTGAAATCTCCGGTATGGATAATTGTTCCAGCCGCAGTGGAAATAGCCAGCCCAACCCCATCCGGCACGCTGTGCGCTACCCGATATGGCTCAATCGTAAAACTTCCCGCTATAATTTTGTCATCTGGGCTTATAACGCGCAGATTAGCGGTTTCAATTAATTTGCGCTCTTTTAGTTTTACTTTGACTAGCCCGGCGGTTAGAGTGGTGCAGTAGATTGGAATTTCTATCCCAAGTTGGGGAAGCAGGAAAGCTAACGCCCCGATATGGTCTTCGTGACCATGCGTAAGGATAATTGCTCTGATATATTCCTTTTTATCTTCAAGATAGGCAATATCAGGAATTACGAGGTCAATACCATGCATTTCCTCGCTGGGAAATCCCAAACCCACATCTACAATAATTATATCGTCCCCATATTCGAAGACAGTCATATTTTTACCCACTTCTCCAACACCGCCAAGTGGAATAACTTTTATTCGATCAGTTGTATCCAAAATGTTTAAGTACCTCCAAAATATAAAAATAAGGGTTAAAAAAAACAATGTGAGGTTACTAACCTCCAATTTCCAAGAACAAGCAGCTTTCAGGTGGCAGCCCAACTACCTTGAATTACCTGATTATTGCTTGAGATAGCCCTTGATTTCGGCAAGAAGGTCAGCCCGGTTGTTCAAAGCCGGGTATAACAACATCTGGTCGGGGCGACGCGCTTGCGGGTAGAGCAATCGAGTCCAAGGGCTTAAGGCTCGCCCATCCGCACGGGTAGCGTGTGTTTGAATAAGAGACAAGCGTTGCTTGTGTCGCTGACGAGTTAGCTTGCGCTCTTCGCGAATTGAATTGCGATCCGGTTCACTCAGAAATGTATCTGAGTGCTTTTCTTCTGAGGCTATACCGGGTATATCGTTAGTGGTAATACCGAGTCGTGCAACCGCATCTTCTTGAATTGACTCCAGCACATCAATTCTGCTGACCTCAGACCAGCGATAGTAAATTCGATAACCGGGAGCGGAGATGCCAATTCCACTATCAGAAATTTCGATATGGGTAAAGAGTTCTACTAGCAGATACCAACACACCGGAATACAGGCAAGTGCGATAAGGCTCAATAATAGAGCAGGGAAGGTGCTATTCAGGTTTATGCCAAAAAGCAATAAATCGGTATCTTTTTTTTGTGAGTTTTGCCATAGACCAAGCGTTTTTCGTGCGGTGTACAAGAAAAGAATTCCGATTGTTATCAGCAATATTTCTGCCCGTACTTTACCTTTGTTTGAAACCCTGTACACCTTCATAACTTTGACTCGTTTCAATCAGAACAGGGTTAACTGCTCGGCGGGTGGCTCATCCTGTTTTTTTTTGCGCGGTTTCGCGATTTTAGGAGGTTTTTCTTCTTTAGCAATATCTGCTACGATTTCCGCGTTAACGCTTTGGGTGGTCAGTTCTGTCCGCTGTTCTGCAATTTGTACCGATATTTCAGGAGTGGCTTTTTCTATGGGTGTGTAGGTTTGGCTCCATAATTCGGTAAGGGCTAATTCCTCTGCTCTTTTTAGCAAATCGGGAATGGTAAAGGCATCTTCTCTGAACATATTGTAAGTGCGGATACGGTCGCGCAGGGCGGCAGCGGGATGGAACATCGGCATAACAATACGCCCATCATCTTCTTTAGGCTTGCCGTGAATCTGGCTGATTCGTTCATTGGGAAACCAACGCCGCATCGAAAATCTACCGAGAGTAACGATTAAGCGAGGATTGAGCGCGGCAATCTGACGGTCGAGAAAACTTTTGCAAGCGGCTATTTCAGAGTCCTGCGGGTCACGGTTATCGGGCGGGCGGCACTTAATGACATTGGCGATAAACACATCTTGGCGGGTATAGCCAAGCGCAACCAGCATTTTTTCCAGCAATTGCCCGGATTGCCCAACAAAAGGCTTGCCCTGAATATCTTCATGATAACCGGGTGCTTCCCCAATAAACATAATTTTTGCTTCGGGGCTTCCTTCTCCGGGAACGGTTTTAGTGCGTCCTTTGCAAAGATGGCATTTGGTACATTCTGCCACCTCCTCCGCTATTTTAGCTAGTATCTCCGCCGACATTTATTAGTGGTCAACTCCGAATTGAAGCTCATATATTTTTAGTATTGTAATATTCAGCAATAAAGTAAATTATACCCTATTTTGGAATAATGCGCCAAGCAATTGACATATCACAAGGTGAAGAATATAATTTTAATTGGGTTCATTTTTCGGTTAAATATGCTAGGTTGAGATATTTGCCTCTTTTGCCGCATCCGAACTTAGGGTGGTATTACTATTGTAGTTGCTCGGCAGAGTTAATAGTTTGTAGCCGGGCTTCTTTTAATTGATAATTACTCCGAGCTTTCCCCCTGATAAATACGGCTGAAGCGGAAGGATTATAGTTGATGTATGATTCTGATAAAACGCCTCCAACTGTAAAATCCGGCGTTATTGAGCTTCAGGTAGAGCAGAATGGTCGCTCAACTGAAAAAAAAGTCGGCGGAACTGCGGTAGAGATACCTGATACTACTAAATTGATAGCGGCTGTTTCTGCCAGTTTGCCTCAGTCTGACATTGCAATTATAGAACGAGCTATTCATTTTGCTGCTGCCGCGCATGCCGGGCAATCTCGCGCCAGCGGTGAGCCTTATGTAGCACATCCAATTTCAGCAGCAATCACTATCGCTGAAATGAAACTCGACCGCGATTCGGTAATTGCTGCGCTGCTCCATGATGTTCCAGAAGATACCCACGTTACCATCGAACAAATCCATGATGTTTTCGGCGAAAAGGTTGCCAAGCTTGTTGACGGTGTAACCAAATTAGGGAAAATCAAATGGGATCCCGGCACTGAGCATACCACTAAGGCTATGCATGAGAAACAGGAACAGGCTGAGAACCTGCGTAAAATGTTTCTGGCGATGGTAGATGATGTGCGGGTTGTGTTGATAAAACTGGCTGACCGCCTTCACAATATGCAGACTCTCCAGTTTAAGTCACGCGAAAAACAGATAAAAATTGCTACCGAAACCCTCGAAATTTTCGCTCCACTCGCCAATCGCCTTGGTATTTGGAATATTAAATGGCAACTAGAAGACCTTTGCTTCTTCTATCTACATCCTGACAATTACAAAGAAATAACTGTTGCTATATATGACCAGCGCGAGACTCTGCAAAGCTATCTTGAGAAGGTTATAAACACGGTTGAAAAGGCATTTGAAGAACAGGGTATCCACGTTCTGGAAGTAACGGGCAGACCTAAGCACATTTACAGCATCTATAAAAAAATGATGCGTAAGAATCGTCCTTTTGACCAGATTTATGACTTGCTGGCAATTCGCATTATGGTTGAGGATGTGCGCGATTGTTATGCCGCGCTTGGTGTGATTCATACGCTCTGGCGACCTATACCCGGCGAGTTTGATGATTACATAGCTAACCCCAAAGAGAGTATGTATCAATCGCTTCATACGGCGGTGCTGGCTTTGGACGGGCGTTCGTTGGAAGTGCAGATACGCACTAAACAGATGCACGAAGTGGCAGAATACGGTATTGCGGCACACTGGCGCTATAAAGAGGGTGGCAAACGGGATGTTGAGTTTGAGGCAAAAATCGCTTGGTTACGCCGCCTGATAGATTGGCGCGAGGATTCCGGCGATAACTCGGATGCAATGGATTTTGTTGAAACCCTCAAGTCTGATGTGTTTCAGGATCAGGTTTATGTCTTTACCCCTCGCGGCGATATAATTGATTTACCTGCCGGGGCAACTCCGATTGATTTTGCCTACCGGATTCATACCGATATTGGGCATACTTGCGGCGGCGCAAGGGTTAACGATCGCTTAGTACCGCTCAGCTATCAGTTGCAAAACGGCGAAGTGGTAAAAATTGTTCAGGTGAAGAACCGTAAGGGACCTAGCCGTGATTGGTTGAATCAGGCGCTAGGCTACATCAAAACGGCTGGGGCGCGGGATAAAGTTAAACAGTGGTTCCGCAAGCAAGAGCGTGATGATAACCTCGCGCACGGTCGGGATATACTTGAAACCGAACTCAAAAGGCTTGGCTTGGATAACATCAGCTTTGAGAATGTTGCCAGCCATTTCCCCAAGTATGATAAAACAGATGATTTTCTGGCTGCGCTCGGCTATGGTGGTATCACGATAAATGCCGTAGCTAATCGTTTGTTGGAAGAAAAGAAAACTCAACAGAGCCTTCCAGAATTTGCTCAACCCAATAGCATTGTTACCAGCGGCAATGACAAAGCGCCGATACTAACTGCTAATATGCAGGTATCGGGGATGGATGGGTTACTTACCAGCTTGGCTAAATGCTGCCATCCCGTACCCGGTGATGAGGTGGTTGGTTATGTCACTATGACCAAAGGCATCTCAGTACACCGCTCGGATTGCTCAAATATTCTCCATATCCCGGAGAAAGATCAGGGTCGTCTGATGCGGGTAAACTGGGGAGATAAAAGCGTTCAATACTACCGTGTGCCTATACGCATGGAAGCAATGGATAGAGTAGGCTTATTGCGGGATATTTCGGTACTTGTAGCAGACGAAAACATCAATATGAGCGATTTTCGGACGCTTCCGACCAATTCGCGTGGCATTATACCTATCCTTTTTAATGTGGATGTTACCAGCGTTGACCAACTCTACCGTGTGTTTCACAAGCTACAGGGTGTAAAGGATGCGCTTGAGGTACGGCGGGACGTACCCAATAGCAATCGTACCAAAAGCTAGAAGCTATCTACTTTCATTCTTATTTTAATATATTGGGGTTATTATATGCCTTCTGTAACCCGCCCACGTCTTGACGAATTTTTGTTAGCCGTGCTATGGCTTATTACTGTGCCTGTTTGGGCTTATTTTGGCTTTGTAGGCTACTTTATAAACTTGTTTACCCCTTTGAGTTTCCGCTTACCCGGTTTTGTCATCGGTTTCTTTTTTCTCTGCTTGCTGGTATTTGGGCTTCGGTTTGCCCTAAAAATATTCTTGAGACTTCCCAAAACCCCGCCCAAATGGCTGGATAGCTCTGCTCCCGTTGTTATGGGGACTACTCTTTTGCTGGGTTCTTTATTCAGCCTTTTTACTTTGGTAGTGATGATATATTATTTGTTCTCAACCTCACTTGAGGATTTAATGTTTGTGTGGGGTTTCATTACGGCAATAGGGGTACTGGTATTTGGTATTTATTTACTGCTTGCTGCTATATATAATTTTGAGCCGTTTCTTATGCTGTTTGATAAACCGAACAGGCAGAAAATACCGTGGTTCTTGAATTGGGCTATCTGGCTAAATCAATTTAGAATAAAAATGATTTCTGGAGACTTATCAAGGGGACAATCAGAACGTCTTTTGCATGGTCCGTTGGCGTTTGAGTCAGATTTACATGCTATTATCCATGACGAAAAAGTAGGTGTTCATCCCGCTCTGGAAAAAACAATGATTGGGCAAGGCGGTTGGCACGTAAATACTTTGGGTATTACTGCTAATGCATCGGTTATTTTCGCTGCCAGCGATGGCTCAGTTCCACACTTCCAAGCAGGCGGTAGAAAAGGGGTATTATTCCCCCCCGAAATCAAGTTCTGGGATTGGCATACCAATAAGATACAAACTACCACTCTTGCCAAAACCCAATCTTTTATAACTCGAAATAAGCAAGTACCTGAATCGCTACTTAATTATACTTTTCTTGTGCCGGCTGGGGGCGGGAAATTTGTTTGGGTTATTCCCAATACGGTTTATTTGGGTGACTGGCAAAATGATTCGGTCAAAGTTTTAAAGCCGGAAGGTGAGCTATTCTTAAAGGGATACGGGGGGTTTGCGCCCGTAGCTATCAGCCCTGAAGGCACAAAATTTGCGTGGTGCGATGCCACAGGTCAAATCTTTTTCTGGGATGTGGTAGCCGACCAGACCCGTCCTTTGCGTTCTTATCCCATTCGGCACAATGCACAGCTTGGCAATGAAGAAGGAATTTGGGGTTTGCTTTTCAGTCCGGACGGTACAAAAATTGCGGCTATTGCTAAGAAAGGCGTATTGCTCCAAAATGTTTATACTGGCTGGCGTTGGTTTGCCGAATTAAAAACAAGCGTAGAGAAACTGACTACGTTTGCTTTCAATCACGATGGGTTTGAAATGGCTATCGGTATAATGATTTTGGAAGATGCGATTCGCCGACCTCCGAAACGTTCCAAATATAGCCGCCAACCTGTTCTCCAGCAATTGCCGCCCGGTAGTGCAGATTCTTCCGGTAAGACATGGTATTCAGTAGTACGAATCTGGGACTTACGGGCAGCAGATTACATTGATATTGTGGTTGGAGCCAGCCCCATCCGTGACCTCGCTTTTAGCCCTGACAATCTGGTTCTCGCGGCGGTTGATGAGGAAGGGGTTTTGAAGCTGTGGGATATTATGCCGGAAGGCAGCGTGATTAATCCACCGCGTCTGGCGGCTTTGCTGGAATTGGGTATAACCGGGCGTAAGACTAGGGTAATTTTCTCACCCGACCTCAAACGCTTGATTTGCGCCACCGATAATCGCATTTTGATTTGGAATATTGAGAAGGTTCGCCAAGAGTGGAAAGCCCTAGAGTCTCAAAAACCGGATGAATAGGTCTTTTGCTTAAAGTAGTAAGAATGTAAAGACAAGGGGTTTAAACCCCTTGCCTGAAATCACCTATAGTTCTTTACTGGAATAACCGAGCATGCGTCGCGCTACTACCAGACGATTAATCTGTCCTGTGCCTTCGTATAGGTCGTTAATCTTGCCGTCGCGCATCCACTTTTCGACCAACAGTTTGCAATCGTAGCCCTCTGCGCCTAGCAATTCCACCGCTTTCTGCGTAACCCACGTTACCGCTTCGCCCGCTTTCACCTTGCACATCGAGGCTTCCAGCGAATTGGAGATGCCGCTATCCATCTGCCAAGCAGCCCGTATGGTCAGCAACCAAGCAGCTCGCAATTGCGCTTCCATCCGCATCACATCGCGCTCAACTGCCGTCAGCACATTAGGGGGCGCATCGTAGCGAATAGTAACGCCTTGTTTGAACAAGAAATCTTTGGTGAAATCGAGCGCGGCGCGTCCTACTCCAATGGCGCTGGCAGCAACTAAGGGGCGGGTGGCATCAAAGGTTTTCATTGCGCCGGCAAAGCCTTTGCTATCTTTTCCCTCCGCTTTTGCCAGTTCGGGGCTACCGATAATATTATCGTAGGGGATGCGACAATCGGCGAAGGTGAGGGCAGCAGTATCGCTGGCGCGAATCCCGTGTTTTTTCTCCAAACGTGCCACCGTCATACCGGGAGTGTTGCCTTCTACCACGAAAGCCCGCATCCCGGCGCGTCCCGTACCGGGGGCAATGGTAGCCCATACCACCACGATTCCGGGCGATTCTTGGGCTGCCATCAAGCCGTTGGTGACGAAAATCTTCTCGCCATTAAGAATCCATTCCTTGCCGTCTTCGGTCAGCTTGGCGGTGGTACGAATGTTGGCGGTATCGCTTCCGGCTTGCGGTTCGGTCATCGCCATTGCGCCCCATTTAGGTTCGCCCCCTTTGAAGCGAGTTAGGAAGCGTTCGCGCTGTTCGGGGGTTCCGGCTGCTTCTACCGCTGCTGCCCCTAACGCGCCCCCGGCGGTGGAGAGGTACAAACCGCAATCGCCGTAGGAAAGCATCTCCACGGTGTACATCAGCGCGAGGTTGCGGATTTTAGGACCGCTGACCTTTTCGCCACTTTCGCCACCCGACATAGAGAGCAAATCGCCGCTACTAGCACGTTCTCGATGCCCGGCGTTATTGCCGCCATCCCACATCAGTTTGATATAATCCCACGGTCGGTCATGCTCATGCACATCAAAATGGCGGGAAGCGGGGCGCATTACGTTCAACGCTACCTGCTCTAGAATTTGTAACTGTTTGCCTAAAGAGGCTGGAATTTCAAAATCAATCATCGTTTTGCCTCTTTCTTTCTATAGCATTGCCGCGCCGGTAAGGCTGGCAAAAGCGCGGGCGTTGCGTAAAAGTTGCTCAACCGGATTCTCACGAATGTAGCCATGCCCGCCCCAAATCTGAACTGCTCGGTCTGCCACCGTCATAACCGTATCATTGGCATAGTTGAAGCCTAGCACACATTCGCGGGTAGCCTCGTTGCCCTTATCCAGATTCCAAGCGGCTTCCCATGTCATCAGTCGCGCCGAGTCAACTTCCATTTGCATTTCCGCCAGCATAAAGGCGATGCTTTGGAACTGGGCGATAAATTTACCGAATGCCTGTCGCTGTTTGGCATATTCAAGGGCATGCTCAAGGGCTATGCGGGCTACTCCCACCCCCAGGCCTGCTACCGTTACGCGGGAAACGTTTAGCAAGTGGCGTATGTCGCACCCGTTATCCTCACCAAGCCGCGCCGTTGCCGGAACGCGACAACCATTCAAGGTAACGCCGTAAGTAGGCAAGGCGCGTAAGCCCATCAGCGATTCGCGCTGGCTTATTTGCAAACCCTCTGTGCCTTTTTCTACGATAAAGGCTTGGGTTGCGCCGTTTTCATTGGCATAGACCAGAATGGCATCTGCCCCTTCCGCGTTTGCAACCCGTACCTTTACGCCGTCCAATATATAGTCATCACCCTCACGGCGAGCGGTGGTTTTCATACTATTAGGGTCAAAACTCCAGCCGTTTTCGGTGAAAGCGGTGGTAAGGGCGGGTTGTTTGTCCTCGCCTAGCAGTGATAACCAACGCGCTTTTTGGGCATCGCTGCCGAATTTAAGCATCGGCAAGCCAAACAACGCGGGGGTAAGCACTTGCAATGCCAGCGCAAGGTCTCCGTAAGCCAGTTCTTCCGCGTAAATAGCTGCGCTAATTGCGGAATGTGGCTCACCCAGACCGCCAAATTCTTCGGGTAGCCAGCCGCCTACTATACCGAGTCGCCAGCCTTCCTGTACCAGTGCGGGCGCAAAAGCATTATTTTCGTCCGCATCATGACGCGCCCGGCTTACTTTGTCGCGGGAAAAGCGGCGGATAGTATCAATAACTGCCTGTTGCTCTTCAGTTGGCGCAAAGGAAATCATTCTTACTCTCCAATGTGATTTTATATGGTCTTTTTAAACCGGGCACCGTTGCCCGGCGTTATCTGAGAATAGTGGATTGAGCCGAAGGTGTCAATTACAATTACTTGTGATAAGATAAACGTGCAGGCAATACGGTAGTGTTTGATGGGGGCGCTACTGCTCCGTTTTTTAGCAAAGGAGAATGAGACGTGGATTTAAGGGACTGGATTCGCGATGTGCCAGATTTTCCCAAGCCGGGTATCCTTTTTAAGGATATTACGCCATTGCTGCAAAACCACAAAGCGATGACGTTCGCTTTTGACCAGATGGCGGGTTTATTCAAAGGTCAACCGATTGATTTGGTAGTTGGTATTGAATCACGCGGTTTTATCTTTGGCGCGCCCCTTGCCGATAGATTGGGAGCAGGTTTTGTACCTATTCGCAAGGTTGGGAAGTTGCCTTACAGCACTATCTTCGAGGAATACGACCTTGAGTACGGCACCAACAAGATTGAGATTCACGAGGATGCCATCAAACCGGGTCAGAATGTTTTAATCGTGGACGACTTGCTGGCTACGGGCGGTACGGTAACAGCCGCTGCCAATCTGGTAGAGAAGTTGGGCGGGAAAGTGCAGGGTATGACTTTCCTGATAGAGCTAAGATTCCTCAACGGGCGTGAGAAGTTAAGCCGTTTCGATGTAAAATCTCTGGTAGAGTATTAGGCTTAGTGATGAATAGTTAAGCCGGAATATAATGTTGGGCAAGTATTATGCCCAACATTAACCCTCCTAATTGCAAGGTTACTTTTGGTAAATAACATAAGGAGTTTTTCCTAATGGCTAAATGGGAATATTGCTGCGTAATTGGAATGGGTAAATTAATGCGAAATCTCGAACCTTCTTTTCCTGCAATCTGGTTTTTTCGTGAGGATGGTATTGAAATCGTGGATATTAAGAGCAAAACCGAAGGCAATGATGTCGCCAAGGTAATAGCCCGCTTAGGCTTAGAAGGTTGGGAGATGGTAGGCGCTGGTAACAACGGTACTGAACATCACTCCCTTTATTTCAAAAAACCAAAAGAGTAAGCCTTGATGTCGGAAAATAACCTGCGAAAACTACGGGTAGCGAGCCTGCAACTAGAGGCACTCGACCTCCCACGGGCGAATGAGGCATTGCAACGCGCTTTGGCTTTGATTGACCGCGCCGCTGCCGAATATCAGCCCGACCTGATTGTTACCCCCGAATGTACCTATCCCGCCTATGTGTTGGGTAATGAGAAAGAATTCAAGACACATTATCCCGGCGACCCGCTTCCCCACTTTGCCGAGAAAGCGCGTCAGCATAATTGCCATATCATAGTGGGTCTTGCCACTCCCACCGAAGACCCGGAAGGCAAGTTGCTGCTATATAATGAAGCGGTACTGTTTTCCCCGGCTGGGGATGTAATCGGGCGGACTGCCAAGAGCCTGTTATGGCATTTTGATAGCAAATGGTTTTGCCCCGGTACAAGTTATCCGGTGTTTGATACGGAAATCGGGCGTATTGGAATGATTGTCTGTGCCGATGGACGGCAGCCCGAAATCAGCCGTATATTGGCGTTGCAAGGCGCACAAATCATCGTTGACCCAACGGCGTGGGTTACTTACGGCACAGACCGCCAAGCTCTTACCAACCCGCAAGCCGATTTTATGCTGGCAACCCGCGCTTTTGAAAATGGCGTTTGGTGTGTGGCTTCGGACAAGATTGGTTTAGAACGCGGCACGGTGCTTTACGCCGGACGGAGCAGCATTATTAGCCCTGAAGGTAAGAAAGTAGCGGTAGGCTCATCCGATAAAGAAGAAATTGTTTTTGCTGAAATCGATTTGAAGCCGCGTCCCTTGCCTTCTGCCCCACGTTACCCAAAGCTCTATCACGATTTAGTAGAACCCACTGAAAATCAGCCCATCCATTTTATTTTGCAAGAAGCGCTTGTGCCACACCGCGCCCATATTCGGGCAGCGGTAGCGCAATATCGCTCTTTTACTAGCACCGAGCAGATGGGCGAAGTCACGCGGACGTTGGTTAAGCAACTGGAGCGTGAATCGGCTGATTTGGTGGCGTTACCGGATATTGCGCCCGGTTTTGCCGAAGAAGCGGCACAGCGCGGCGATTTGGTTTTCCCTTTTTATCGCACTCTTAGTAAACTACGTGGGGTGGCTATACTGGCAACCGCTGTTGAAAGCGAAGGCAACCGCCGTTATAAAACGGCACGGCTATTCCAAAATGGCATGGAACTGGGCGTATGGCGGCAAACCCATTTTACCGTGCAAGATGAAGGTTATTGGACACCCGCCACCGAGATTGGTCCTGTTGTTAGGTTGAACGGTAGCGCGGCGCGTATAGGGGTGATGTTGGGCGCAGATGGCTATGGACCGGAAGTCGCTCGGTGCTTGATGCTCAAAGGGGCAGACGTAATTTTGTATCCAACCCGCGCGGTTTTGCCTACTAACGATTTCAGCCTGTCACAGTTGGTACGTTCGCGTGCCTCTGAAAACAGGGTATATGTGCTGGCAGCTACTCCCTTAGAAACGCTTAAAGATTTGTCTGGAAATAGCATACGCGGTTCCTCGCTAATTGCTGACCCCTCCGGCGCGGTAATTGCCCCCGCTTTGCCCGATACTGCGATGGCGGTTAGCGCACAGCTTATATTAGGCTTGAGCCGCAATAAATTAAGCGCACCCGGTACGGACGTGGTTTACAATCGTATGCCGGACGTTTATCATATGTTGACAGAGGATGAGAACTCCGGGACACTCGAAAAGAGTCCGGAATAAGCGGTAAGGGCTTTTAGCTTGATTAACTTCTGACCATTAGAACCGGGAGATGCTCGAATATGATAGAGTTAGCTTCTAATACCGGTAACCGCCGGATTGATAATATTTTAGGTGGGGTAGTCGGTTTGCTGGAAATTGTTTTTCCCGGTAGAATCTTGAGCTATTACCTTACCGGAAGTTACGCCGATGGTAGCCAAGTTGAAACAAGCGACCTAGATATAGAGCTAATTTTCAAAGGGGATTTGACTTCTCAAGAGCGTGACCTAGTTAGAGATATAAGCGCGGAACTTTCTTTGCTCGCTCAGATATTCATAGATATACAACCTCAAGGTGAAAGTTCCTTGCAAGAAAAGGTCAACTATTTTATAAAGTGGGGGGGACACTTTATCTATGGTGAAGATATTCGGGAAGCAATTCTAGAAATACCCACCGAAAAATATGTACACTGGGCAGCGCATACCCCGATTAGTCGCATGCTATTCTGGCGTGGCGTTCCCCAATTTTTGCGCTATCCGCTTGATGCGGTAAATCCGGCTGAGGAATTTTATGGCTATACGCAGCGCGAACTAATCTTACCGGATGGTGAACATGTGCATAGTATCAAAGAAATGGTAGCAGCCGTGGGCTGGATGGCTACTGCAATTATCGCCATGAAAACGGGTAGAGTTGCCATTGGCAAGGAAAACTGCTTGCGGTTATACCTTGAACTGGTGGCAGATGAGTGGGCTGGTTTTGTAGAGGACGCTTTTTATAAGGGTCGAAACCTATGGCATTATTTAATACCACAGGAAGCACAAGACCGCGAAGCATTGCGTGAAATCTGTAGTCGTGTACCGCTTTTTGAGAATCATTACCTGAACTTATATCGCAATTTCTTGCTAAATGAAGTTAAATCTTCAGACCGGGATGCTCGTAGAGTGGCAATTCATCGGTTAGGGGAAATTATCTATCCCGGTGATGAGGCGTTAGAAGCATTAAAAGGCTTGGAATCGGGTGATGACCTAGAGTTGCAATCGGAGATTAATCAGGCTTTATATAACATTAAAGAGGCGCAAAGCTTAAATGAGCAAAAAGGGTAATTTGCTAATCGGGCAATCAGGTGGCGCAACCGCTGTGATAAATAGCAGTTTGGCGGGCGCAATCAGTGAAGCTCTAACCAACGACAAGGTTGGCGAAATCTATGGCATGCTCGAAGGCGTGCAGGGTTTATTGAACGAACGCATTGTTGACTTGCGAGCGCAGGTAGGTACTCCCGCCGCGCTTGAACATCTCAAACGCACCCCTTCTGCAGCGTTAGGGATGTGCCGCTTAAAATTGGGCGAAGCGGAAACCGAACGGGTATTGAAAATTCTGCAGAAACACAATATCCGTTATTTCATTTACATTGGCGGCAATGATAGCGCCGATACTTGCCACCGCCTTGCTATGCTGGCTAAAGCTGAAGGTTATGCGCTTTTCGCAATCGGCATACCCAAAACCATTGATAATGATTTGCCTGATATGGATCATTGCCCCGGTTACGGAAGTATTGCGCGTTATATTGCCCAAGCGACGCGCGACACCACGATAGATACTGCGGCTGCGGCAGTGGTACATCCAGTCAAGTTGCTTGAAGTGATGGGACGCAATGCCGGGTGGGTGGCTGCCAGCGCGGCTATGGCAAGGGTGCGTGAGGACGACCCACCGCATCTGATTTATACCCCCGAACGCGGCTTGAATCCCGATGATTTTCTGCGGGACGTAAAACGCACCTATGCGCTATACGGCTATTGTGTGGCAGTAATCGGCGAAACGGTCAAAGACCAGTACGGTAAGCCTCTGTCCGGGAGGGGTGAGCCTTATTTCGTGGATAGTTTCGGTCATCGCTATTATCAAGGTCCCGCCAGTTATCTGACCGGGTTGGTGATGAAGGAACTGGGGTTGACCAGCCGTTTTGATAAGCCCGGCACACTTCAGCGCATGAGTATGAACTGTGTGAGCGAGGTTGACTTAGAGGAAGCTTGGTTGGTAGGGACTGAAGGAGTACGCTTGGCTATTTCGGAACAATCAGACTTGATGGTTACTATCCAGCGAGTAAATGCGCCAAACGAGGAATATGCAATAACAACCGGAACAACCCCTCTTTTGAATGTTGCACATAGCGAGCGCAAAATGCCTGCCGATTATATTAATAGCGCGGGCAATAATGTTACTCAAGCTTTTCTTGATTATGCCAAACCGCTTATTGGCAGCCCCATACTCGACTATTTTCACTTTGATAAAACTCGCCTTGTGGCGAAGAAGTAGAAAAGTCTCAAGAATTTAGTGAGGGCGAGTCATAGGCTCGCCTTTATTTATTAGGCTGTATTTAGAATTCAGCAGGAGGTTATCCAACTTGAAAAGTCTTACAAAATATCTGACAGTCAATACCCGTAACGAGCATGAATATATCAATATTACCCGTGAGGTTGCGGATGTAATTCGTGAAAGCGGTATTAAGGAAGGGCTGGCATATGTGGGCAGTATGCATATTACCAGTTCAGTTTACATAAATGATGCAGAAGATGGTTTAATCCACGATATTGAGCAGTGGTTGGAGAAGCTTGCGCCTGCTCGCTCAGACTATCTTCATCATCGCACCGGCGAAACCAACGGTGATGCCCATCTTAAAAACCTGTTGCTACATTCTTCCGTAACTTGTCCGGTTACTAATGGCAAACTCGATTTCGGACCGTGGCAACAGATATATTATGCCGAATTTGATGGTCGCCGCCAGAAACGAATCATAATAAAAATAATCGGGGAGTAGCGAATTATCATTGGGGGTTTGGTTAACTAACTTTATATGGTAGAATAATCCTCAATTACCGCATGTGTTTTGATGTAGGGGCTACTCCTGAATGCGAGGTTTTGAAAGTTTGACAGAAATTAATCGTTATCCTACGCGCCATTTGAGCGACAGTCTGAAAGAATTACCCTTTAACCCTGATTATCGTGAGGGCGCGCTTAACGCGATCAATACTTGCCTTAAGGTTCAACCCGGCGAGGTAATGACGGTTGTAACTGATGAAGAGACAATCGAAATCGGAGCATCGCTTTTTGAGGCTTCGGTAAAAGCAGGGGCTATTGTTACGCCCTATGTAATTGAGGATTATAGCACGCGCTCGCTGGTAAACATGCCTCAGCCAATCCTTGAGGCTATTGCCAAAAGTCAGGTCGCGCTTTATGCGGTGCAATCTCAGCAGGGCGAATTGCCTGCCCGCAGACAGTTCGTAAACGTTATCGAGCAGCGCCAAGTGCGCTACGCCCATATGGTGATGATTTCGCCCGAAATAATGCTGCAAGGTATGCGGGCTGATTATACTGTGGTAGATAGTATTGGGACTAAAATCCATACTATGGTATCTGCTTGCCACACTATCAATTGTAAAACCGATGCAGGAACCGATATTGAAGCTACCTTTGACCCTGATATTAAGTGGATCAAGACCTGCGGGATGATTACCCCGCAAATTTGGTCGAATCTGCCCGCCGGAGAGGTTTTCACTGCCCCTCAGAATGTGAACGGCATCTATGTAGTGGACGGAACAATCGGCGATTACTTTTCCCAGAAATACGGCAATCTTGAAGAATTTCCGATTACACTGGAGATTGAAAATAATCGGCTACGTTCGGCACACTGCGATAACAAGTACCTGCAAACCGAGTTCTGGCGTTATGTGCATCTGAGCGAGAATAGCGACCGCATTGGGGAGTGGGCAATCGGGGCTAATATCGGCGTAAAGAAGATGATTTACAACCTGTTGCAAGATGAGAAATTGCCGGGTATGCACATTGCGCTTGGCGACCCCTATGGTAGCCAGACTGGCGCCGATTGGAGCGCACCTACCCATGTGGATGCCATTGCTAAGAACTGCAATATCTGGGTAGATGGCAATCAGATTATGCGCGGCGGTAAATTCACCTTCTTGGCACAATAGGAATCTAGGCGGCTCGTTCTTTAGGATGCGCCGCTTTTTAGTTACCTCTGGTTTTGATACACCCTAGCATGTGGTAAAGTTCGAGGGTACGTTCGGCGGTTTTGCGCCACGTAAATTTTTGTGCTTGCCGTGTTCCCAATTCTGACAATTCCCGGCATGTGCTTTGGTTGGATGCCAATTTTATGATAGCGTTTGTCCAGCCCTTTTCATCTTCGGGTGCAACAAGCATTGCTGCTTGTCCCACTACCTCCGGCAATGAAGAGGCATTTGAGCAGATAACAGGCGCACCGCTGGCTAAGGCTTCTAGCGGATCGAGTCCAAACCCTTCATAGCGGGAGGGAAAGACATAAATATCCGCCTCGCGATAGAACAAAGGCTTATCGGCTTCGTCTATAAGCCCGGTAAAATGGATGCGCTTGGCATCTTCGCCCTCACCCAAAGTTTTGCGGATAGGCGCTTGCAAGTCTGGATACATAATCGGATTGCTGCTATGTCGCTTACCACCCAATACCAACGTCCAACGTCCGCCGCCGTCCTGTTGTTCCAGTTCTTTTAAACGGGGGAGAGCGCGGGCAAAAGCGTTTACCAACATGGGTAAATTTTTTCGCACATCAAAGCCTCCCAGATAAAATATAATGCGCTCATCCCCGTTCAAGCCATAGCGTTTTAAGAGGGCTTGCCGTTCTTGCTCAGGCACACGCCCCGCCTGATAACGCGCTTCTACCCCTAGATAGACAACGGCTACTTTGTAGGAAGGCACTTTTAGAAATTTCAGAATATCTTGTTTGCTGTACTCAGAGTCTGCAAAGATTAGGTCAGCACGCCGGGCTGCCGCGCTTACAAGACGAAAGTATAACGAAGCAGCGCGTCCAGAACTGTAAATCGGTAGGGCAAGGGGAATGAGGTCATGGATGGTTACTGCTAGAGCAGCATTTCTTTTTAAACCGAGCAGTGGGGCAGCAAAATAAGGATAATGCGCTACATCGAGCGTTTGTTTGAGGGTAGCATTGCGTTGTATCAGGGTGGGTAAGCCTATTTGTTCCCACCACACCTTTTGAACATTATCCCCAGCGCGTTGTATCGAAGCGGGCGGTTGTATCTGGAATTGTTGGTCGGCGGCAACTCCCTTAAATGGTGCGCCATCGCCAAGCAGATAATACGAATTTTCTTCAATCCCCGTATTGAGGTCTAAAAGTTCGTTCCAAAGGTGACGGGTATATTGACCGCTTCCGGTAAATTCCTGATTCCAGAACTGCCCGTTTATTGCAACCCGCATTGAGATTAGTTAATGCTCCAATTGTAAGCTATTCTACTATCTACTAGCGTGTAATCGGCTACGCTCGAAGAAGGAGCATAGATAACAGCTTTTTTAGGGGCGGAGTTTATATCAGCATAACGCACCCACTGTACTCCTAGCAAAACCAAACTTAACACGGCAGCGAACAATAAACCTAACAATAAAGCTGTTCCAATTACTTTTGACAAGGCTATTCACCTCTTTCATTGAGATAAAAAAATTGTAATGCTATTGATATATTTGCTACAGTACACATTAAGTATCCTACGCTATAATTACTAATGGAGGATATTGTACAGAAATTCACAGCCCCTTTATTATAGCATAATTGTATCCGATAATTGGAGTATAGATGTCCCAGACGCTCAATGAAACTTCATTAAATCAAGAAATAAAGGAATCGCTAGGGCAAATCTACCCGGTAGAAGATGTTTATTGTAATGTGGCTGAGCTACGAATTCATTATCAGGTCAGTGGCGCGTTGGATAAGCCCCCGCTAATATTGATACATGGCATCGGTGGTAAGTTGAACTGGTGGCATGAGAACATGCCCATGTTCAGCAAGTTCTATCGCACCTACGCGCTGGATTTGCCCGGTTTTGGCAGGAGCAAAAGGTTGTCCGGCAGGTTTACCATTAATCGGGGCGCAGATTTTGTAAAAAGTTGGCTGGATTTAATCGGATTAAAAAAGGCTCATTTGGTAGCGCATAGCATGGGAGGGCAGATAGCGGCAAGGTTAGCGGCGAAGCATCCTGAAATGTTGGAAAAACTGGTACTGGTTGCTCCCAATGGCATACCGCTTTCCTTTAAGGATTGGTCAAGTTATGTTAGCAAAGTGCCTAAAGTGAAAGTACCGCTGAACCAAACCATTTCCATTGCGATTGGTACAATGCGTACCGATATGCTGGCATTGGGGCAGAGCATTTATGCAATTTTCAATGATTCGGAGGTAGAAGAAACCCTGCGAAAAGTGGTTACACCTACGCTGGTGATATGGGGTACTGCCGATTCGGTATTGCCGCCACAGTTAGGACAACGCACCGTAGCTTTAATGCCGAATGCTCGCTTGGCTCTTATCGAAAACGGCACTCACAGCCTGATGTTTGACCAAAGCTATGTTTTCAATAGAGAAGTGTTGAAGTTTTTAAGAACTGAGGATTAGAGAAAAATTAACTTGATACTCCTTGACGTTAAAAGATAGCAAAAATGCAATTGGTCAAGTTGCAGTCGCGCTTGATTTGGGTTATTCTTGGATTGTGCCGTTCATAAGTATTTATGAGTAGTTCAATTGGTTAGCATTATAGGTTAGCAAATGTGCTTACCATTTTTCTTGGATACCCACTTGCTAGAGTTATTTGTGAATATCTTGACAATTCTAGTACACTAGAGTTAGAGGGAAATATTCTAGGATCCAAAGGAGTATGGTAGGTTATCAAAGGGGTATTCCAAGCCCATCCGCTCTTTAAAGCCAGTAGGAAGCATGGAGCGGGATAGCAATGGCTCAGCCTGATTGAACCGTACAGATTCAATTCAGCTGGTTCCCGTTATTAACGGTTGAGTCAGACTCTTTTTGGAGAAAATTCAAAATGATTGTTAAGGAAGAATTCATCATTGATTGTCCCCATGCGGATGCTTGGGAGTTTTTATCTAATTTCCCTTCCCCTATTCTTGTTATCCCCGGTGTAATTAAAGTTACCGAAACTAGCCCGCTTCACTATTTGGGGGCAGTAAAGGTTCATATTGGACCTTTTACTTTTATGTTTACCGGAAATATGCATATCATCCTAATTGATCATAAAACCTGCCGGGTTGATATTGAGGGAAGAGCAAATGACTCTATGACAGGGGCGTACTTTAAAGCTAATGCCAGAACCCAAACCTTGCCCTTGGGGGAAAACCGCTCGAAGGTTACACTTGAGATTGAAGTAGGTCTTGGCGGGTTGTTGGGCAAAATGGGCTGGTATGTATTGCGTCCTAAAGCCCGACAGGTAGTGCAAACTTATGCCAAATTGGTGCATAACGAAATAATACGCCGTAAAAGGGCGCATCATGTCCCGGCACTACAATTGGCTGCTGTATAAGACCTAATGAAAATTCTAACTGTTACGAAAGCTGCGCTTGGTGTAGGGCAGCGCAAGCTCGAAGAACTTGCCGCCATACCCGGAGTAGAGCAGCTTACTCTTATTGTTCCGTCCTATTGGGAAGAACCGAGAGTTGGGCGTACTTATCTGGAAAAGCTTTACACCGGTGGGTATGAACTTATTGTTGAGCCGATGGCGCTCAACGGAAATTTCCATCTCCACTTTTACCCCGGTCTAGGAAAATGGATAAAACGCCTCCGTCCCGATATTGTATTTATGGAGGAAGAGTCGTTTAATTTTGCCACCGCACATGGCAGTTGGCTTGCCGATAAATATGGGGCGGCATCGGTCTTTTTTAATTGGGCTAACACCTATAGAGATTATCCTTCTCCTTTCAAAAACTTCGAGAGCTATAATTTCAAGCATAATGCCGGAGCGTTCGCCGGAAACGATGAAGCCCGCGCCCTACTTCGGCGCAGAGGTTTTAGCGGAGCGTTGGCGGTTTGCCCTCAATTCGGAGTAGATACCACGCTATTCCAACGTTGCGAACCGCCTGTCGGATTCAAAAAGCCGGGTGTATTCACGGTGGGTTATATCGGTAGGCTTGTGCCGGAAAAAGGGTTGGTTACGCCGGTTGAAGCGTGCGCTCGTCTAAAGGGTGGTTTCAGGCTCGTATATATCGGTTCAGGTCCGCAAAAAGCGGCTATCGAGGAAGCGGCGCAAAGGCTTGGTATTGAGAAGAAGGTCGAATTTATTCCGGCTGTCAGTAGCATTGAAATTCCCGCTTATATGAGTGGGCTGGATGTGCTGGTATTACCTTCGCTTACCACCTCGAATTGGAAAGAGCAGTTCGGGCGGGTGCTGGTGGAGGCGATGGCTTGTGAAACTCCGGTAGTGGGCAGCAGCAGCGGTGAAATCCCCTACGTTATTGGCGATGCCGGGTTAATTTTCCCTGAAGGCAATGCCCTTGCGTTGGCGGAAAATCTCCAAAAGCTGATGGATGATAGCGCCTTGCGAGCAGAGTTAGCGCAGCGCGGTTTGGAGAGAGTCAACGCTAACTATACCCAATCTCAGGTAGCGCGTCGCCACTATGAACTGTTTGCCCAAATTTCTTAAAGGCTATCGATTTTTATGTCTCGAATGATGAATGAGTCATGGGCTGAGTTCAGGCTCTCACACTTTCCCACAATCGTAGCACGTGGGTAGCTAGGGTCATTCACATTATACATTCCCACTTGTAAGAGATAATTTCCGGGCGGTGTTGTCGAGTTAATAGCCAGATTATACTGCCCGATAATAATATCGCCGGGAAACCAACCCTGAGCGAAAGCCCCATTGGCATCCTGCTGTGCCAGTCTGCTAGGTGCGTCTGGTTTATCCACCAGATGCACAAAAATCTGCCAAGGTTCTGCGCTGGCACGTTGAGCTTGCCAGTATAAAGTTACAGAGAGCGATTGCCCCGCCTTTGCCTGATTATTAATTTTCCAGCCCAACAACTTCACATCGTTGTTAAAATTCACATCGCTACAGGCAGGCTTCTGGATGGCTAATTGTTCAGGAGTAAAGCCGCCTTTTAGTTGGAAACTATAATTTTTACCCAGTATGCGTCCCTCGGCGGTCTTAATTTCTTCCACTTTGGGAGTCACCTCCAAAGCTTTGTACCAATCAGGAGCAAGCCCAAGCCGCGCCACCCGATCAATCACAATATAATCTAACTTGCCTCCGCCATTTGCCAGTTGGGCTGGAATAATTACCGCCTGAGTGGGGTCTAGCCAATGGTAATTTATGGATTTCGGCGACAAATAAAGAGTGGTGGGATAATCTAGCAACTCGGAGGCTACTACGCGACTTGTGCCATCTTCCGGCAGGCTATTCAGATAATTAGCAAGGTTAAGGTATTCGCCATCAAACGCCTCGTAAAGCTGGGGAAATTTAGCCCATTTATCAAAATAATCGGTATAAGACTGGTAAAAAGCCAAGGTTACTACCAACGTTGCCAGCACAGCCCCTACGCGCCACCCATTGATTTTAAAGCGATTTTCTAAAAAGTTCCAGACCTCGTTCATTCCTACTGCCCACAGACCCATTACGGCTGGCAGAATACCGTAAGCTCGGAGGGGATGATTGCCATCCTCTGACAAAATCGAGGGTAGGAACAGCACCACAAGCCAGCACAACAAAAAGCCATAAGCCGGACGTTTCAGGCTGCGCCAGAGGCTAAACGCTACCCCAAGATAGAAAAACAGTCCGGGAATAAGGTCAAAAATCGGGCGACCCGGCAGGTTGTATTTTAGGTCGTCTGTTCCTTTGAAAGTTAGCATCTGAACTGCAACCTTCGTATTTTCCCAGACCTTCTCTAACCCGCCTATGGATAGGGCGTTAACTTGTGCGCTACGCTGGAAAAAATCGCCCCGATGTAGGGCAAAATGGATTGCTAGAGGTGCGACCACCAGAATTGTTACCCCTGACCAATAGAAAAATAGCCTGATTACACTAAGCCTTTTTCCTAGAAGGTTCTCGGCACCCGTATCAAGTGAGCCTCCAAGTTGCCTATTTTTAGAAAGGGCTAGATTGAGGGGTAAACCCGCTTTTTTGCGCCAGAAAACCCACCAGAAAAATAAAAAGTATAGCCCAAAAGCCACAAACACAAAGGGCATAAAGCGGGCTGAAAGATAGGTATAGAAATTCAGCCCACATAGTACCCCTGCCAGAATTACTGCGCTAGTAGTTCGCAAGCGATAGGCTCGCCAAGCCGCCCCGAAAGACAACGCCTCGAAAAGTGGAACTAGATTAGCTCGATAGCCCTCCCGACTGAGGTGTAAATTCCAGAAAGAAAAAGCCACCGCCAGAGCCGCCAGCCACGCAATCCGCCTCGCCTCCCTGCTGATGTGCTTACCTTCCTTATTTTCAGATGACAGGTCGGCAAAAATATTGCGGAAGGCAAAAAAGATAGCAGCAATAGTGCCAATCCCGATAAATGCCGCGGGTAGGCGCTCTCCCAAAACCGTGCTACCGAAAAACAATTGCGACAGCGCTACCAGATACATATAAATGGGTTCTCGCCCAGTGAATTCGGAGAAGAAAACGCCAAAATTGCCTTTTCGGATGGTATCCGCAATTAAGCCATAAGCAGCTTCATCAAAGTGAAGACCAGGAGGGGTTTTGTCGCTTTGCCAAACCCTCAGCGCAAAGGCAAACAGCAGTAACAACGCCAACAATAACCATTCAGAATGTTTACGCACTAGCTTTGGCATCAGTTTTTCCCAGAGTATAGTTTATCTATAATGCGACTGCGGTTTAATTATATCCCAAGTTCAGTACCTTTTCTACTATCCAACCCAATATGACAAAGCGATTCAGAGAATAACAAAAAGTACAAAGTAGCTCTATCCACACCCTAATCCCCTGCAACCCTTTTCGCTAATTCTGTGTCCGGGTTGTGTAGTTACAAGAACAAATAAAAAAACTCTCCCGGATTAAGGGAGAGCCGTAGGGTTTGCCCGTTTATGAGCTTGCCCCAAAATAGCGGGTTTGCGCGAATTTCCAAAAGCGGTGGGATATATAAAGAAGCCCACCCGCCAGTACCAATGCCCAAATCGCCGACAGCCACCCAAGCCTATTTAGCAACAAATCCGCCGGAGTTGCCGCTACTACTCCAAAGGGTATTACAAAGGTGAGAATAGTTTTCGCAAAGCCCCCGAACATATCGGGATGGTATCGCCCCAAGTCAAACAGGTTGAAGAAGAACTCAGCGAAATCCATCTTAATCCACCAGATACAGGGTATAGTCATTATAAACCAAGTGGAATAGGCAATTATTACCCCGCATACCACGAAAACAGGATATAAGAGCCAACGCCACCAATCTATACTCAAATTGCCGCCGCTGATTCCCACAAATATAAGAACCGCGCCGGGGATGCCTTGCATCATTTCACCGAATGACACATAGCGAGCGCTAACGAAAAACTGGTTGTTTACCGGTTTCAAGAGGATAAAATCAAGCTGTCCCTTGCGGATATACTCCGGCAGTTCAAACACATTCTTGAAAAATATTGTGAACACCAGCGAGGACACTATCATATATGAGCCTACCAGCACCAGATATTGGTTAACCGACCAGCCGTTTAGGTTTTTGGTTTGGCTGAATATTGCGCCCACGAAGATTAGCGAGAACATAGGGAAGCAAAGTATAACGAGACAACTTGCCACGAAGTTGCCCCGCGCTTCCATCTCACGCATCAGGTTAATGCGTACAAAAGAGCCATATAACTTTACATAACGCTTAATAACACGCATTTATTTTATCCCTCGTAAACTTCAAAGCCTTTGATAGCCTTTTGCCACATCCATTTGAAAAATAGGGCCGCTATGACAAGCCACACCACCTGTACAGCAAGCCCCTGCGCGAGTTGTTCCGCCGAAATGCCTAGAAAAATACGGGCAGGTAAACTGTAGATGTAGGCAAAAGGTAGCCATTGCAAAATATCGCCAATACCGCCCGGCATTAGCGCGAGTGGAACCATAGTGCCGCCCAACGCTCCTGAACCAAAGCCGTATAGCGCGAAAAAGCCTTCCGGTTGGTTCTGCCAAACTGTCAGTAATCCGAGAGAAGCGGTAATGAAGAAGTTCAGCACGTATGCCAGCATAAAAGAAAGCAACACCAGCAACCATATCCAACCGTTTTCAGGCGTTCGGAAGTTCTCACCCAGAAAAATAGCGGCAAGGACAAATACCGGAATCGTGATTATGGTACTCCACGTGCGTCCGCCTACCTCGAACCAGAAGGTTTTAGCGGGGTAGGACATCGGGCGCAACAGCCCGGTAGCCATTCGCCCTTCGCGGATTTCAAACATGATAGTCCACTGATATTGTGCGATGCGCCAGCCCAGAAAGCCTGCTACGAGATAATAGGTGGTGATATACTTTACTGCTTGCGGGTCATTACGATTGTTGAAAATCGTTGTCCACAGGTAGATGCCCACCATCACGGGCAGCAAAGCCAACATGGCATAGAATAGGACGTTCCAGCGGTACTCCATGCGCTCCTGAAACGCCACTTTGCAGAGTGTCCAGTAGCGTCGGAATACAAAACGCCAACGCCATGGTGTTAATGGTTCTATTTTTTTATTGACCAACACGCTTGTCTTCCTTTCAGGCTATTCCTGCCAGTTGATCTCTTGGCTGGGCGGTTTCAATAATCTTTTCGCCTTGGTTATGACTGGTATCGGTGAAAAGGTCATGTATAATATCGTCAAGCTGTGGCTCTTCTATGGACAAATCCGCCACCGGGAAACGGTTGAACAGCACGCTGGCACGCTCTGCTACTGTAGCGCGTGGCACTTGAATCCGAATGACCCCGCTTTCATTTGAGATAACCTGCCCGATTGAGGCTAGTTCGGCAGATTCAACCGTTCTCATGAAAGATACCACCAGCAACTTGTTAGGGGCATACTTTTCGGTAAGTGCCTCAAGGCTACCTTCATAAACGGGTCTTCCAAAGTTAATTACCAACGCGCGTTTAGCCAACGCCGCTACATCTTCCATGTAGTGGCTGGTTAGCAAAATCGTTGCGCCATGCTCACGGTTATAATCCTTGATAAAGTTGCGAATCTTTTTCTGCATCACTACGTCCAGCCCGATAGTCGGTTCGTCTAGCAGCAATACTTTAGGGCGATGCAACAAAGCCGCCACCATTTCGCATTTCATTCTCTCGCCCAAACTGAGCTTACGCACTGCGGTATTTAATATTTTGCTTAGGTCAAGCAATTCGACCAACTCATCCAATCGTTTGCGGTATGCCTCGTTCGGCACTTCATAAATATCGCGTTGCAGATTAAAGCTTTCGATTGCCGGTAAGTCCCACCATAGCTGGTTGCGTTGCCCCATTACCAACGAAACCTGTTTCAAGAAAGCGTACTCGCGTTTCCAAGGGCGATAACCCAAAACCTGTGCATCGCCTCCGCTGGGGTGGAGTAAACCGCTCAACATTTTTAACGTGGTGGTTTTGCCTGCGCCGTTCGGTCCGAGGAAAGCTACAATTTCGCCTTCTTCAATTTTAAAATTAAGGTCATAAGCGGCTTTTTTTTCGGTATATTCACGCTTGAACAGACCTATTACCGAACCTTTCAAACCTTCCCGCTTTTTATAGGTTCGGAAAATGCGAGTTAAATCCTGTGTCTCTATAATTGTTTTCATTTTCTGAAAATTCCTCCTGCTATTTTATAAGACCTCGTGAGGATATATTTAGCTTTCATGTATCTACAAAAATTTGAGATTTGTGCTTGATAAACAGGCGCAAAAAATCCATCACAGCGCTTGTTTGAAATTCGCCGTCTGAAGGATAAAGCTCTTCTTTGCCTAATTTGTTTGAAAATAACTGGCTTGAAAGAAGAGTGCGTTAGCTTGATGTGATTTCCAACGTTAAGCATGCAAACTAAAACAGGATATAAAATTCGGTTTGCATCATAACCCGGAAACCGGCTTATGCCTTCGGGCAGCGATAATTAATCGCGATACTCCGGGAAAAATGGCAAAGCTCTCATCAACTGCACTCCTTTAACATGAGGTGATTGTCCAAGTAAAACCGTGCAAATACTTGCTTAGATGGATTTACTATATGGAGTATAGCAAAGCCCCCAAACTCTGTCAACTGTCCAAAAGACCTAGATTATTTGGACAGGTTTATTATAGATATTCAGAAAAGGTTTTGGAAAAATACGGATTTAATTGTTAAGGCTCATAAGCCTCTTGTCTGAAATCATCTTGGTTAAACCTAAAAAGGTTTGGGTTGGTGCCAAAAATTTGGCAAAAGACCTAGAGGCTTGACAAATTATGCTGGTTTTTTGTTCAAAACCATTAAAGTTGTGTTAACTTAAATCTATTTTCACATCTTGTATTGCCAAGCTAATACAGCGTGAGTCTGGGCTGGAAGGTATATATTGATTGACTATCAAACACCCTTCTTGGGAAGAAAATTCTAGAGTATTATGACCTTCTTTTAACGCTAGATTTTGGAAAGAGGCAGTGAAACTAGCCCATTCTTTGCCACCTTCCACCCGTCCTATCACTTGCCCGTTTAATCGCACCTGCAGAGTTTGTGGGCGGATGACAGGGGTAAAGCGAAGACTAAGCGCAGATTTACCAGAGTTTACTGCATCTATTTCCAGCTTGCTATCCTGAATCATAAAACGTTGTAAGCGACCATCTTCGCCTTTAGCCAAACCCGCATTCCAACCTTCACCCAACCTGATTCTTAATTGTCCGGGTTTGAGTTGCTCGATAACCGGGTTCATATCAACCTTCCAGGTAACAAGCGGATTTTCTTCAGCGGTGGTTGTGTCTATCCAGGTTGGCGCTCCTAATTGAGCCTCAAGATAAGGTCTCATCCAGCGATAAAAACGGTTCCCTCCCTCATAACTGCGTAGTATTACATAATGGATATTTCGCTCTTGCAAAACCTGTTTGAATCCTTTATCAATAGCAAATATTTCCGGGTTAGCCAGTTTGGCGGCGGAACCATCCATTACCGCACTACTCTCGGCAGGATTAAAAATAGATAAATAAGGGGTCTGGTCAAATGAAAGGCTCATTTGATTGGAACTACGGGCTAGGTATCCTCCTACCAGTGGTTTTTGATGCTCTATCTGGTAATACATTGGCAAACTTAAAGGAGCAAGCGGTAATTCCATTACTAGGAATTTGCCCGGTTCCGCTGCTATCGTATGATATATTTCAGGCGTAGTTACCTCAGTCATTGTCCAGTACCACGAATGGTTAGTATTCTCGGCTAGACCAACTACTATTAATATAGCAGCTATGGCATGCCACATTTTCCCACCAAACCCAGAACGCTGCGAAATGTATAACTGCAATTGAGAAAGTGATAATGCCGCAAGAATTGCCAGCCCTAATGCTAACATTACACTAATACGGCTTGGAGCGCGAAAACTATTCAAAAAAGGCAGGTGTGTATAAATGTTATAGGGTAAAGGTAATCCAATTTCCCATGTGCCAATTTTAAGAGTTGGACCAAGCGCCAGCAAAAAGCTCAATCCAGCAGTAAATGCCCAGAAGGCTGTTTCATTTCGCCGTATTGATTTAAGAAAAGTCGCAAAGAGACCACATACTAGTAATACATAACCTGGATAGGCAGCCTGTTCAGTTAGATAGATTCCCTGAAAAGTTTGATATATCGGTGCAGTAAGATTTCCGATAAAAGGGTTGTCGGGAAAAGGTAAAAAAAATGAGAGCAAATTTGCAGAATAACTTATAGTGTCATTGGTTCTTACCAATACCGCTTCTTTCATACTGGAATCCAACCGGAAAAAAACACTGTAGAAAGGAGCAGTAATTATTGCGCCTGCTATCAGAGACAAAACCAACCATTTTAAACGACCAAGATTCCAAAAACCTTTTTTCCTATCGAACCAGCCAAACCACGCCACGAAAATAAAACTAAAAGGTATCACAAAATAACCTAGGTAATATAAATCGGAAAGAGAGGCTAACGCAAAGCCAACCGCCACCAGCAAGCAGTTGACTAAGTTCGGTTTGTGGAGAAGCGCGAAAAGCCGCCAAGCGTAGAAAGGTAACCATTGAATTGTTAGCAATCCAATGTGACCGTTGGTACGGGAAAAATGATAACTGCAAAAAGCAAACAAGAACCCAGCCACAAAACGAGAACCCCGACTTTTAGTAAACTCACCAGCCAATAGATAAACAAACAAGGCGGAAAGAGGAAAAGAAATCAATACTGGAAGGTTGAAAGTCGCAATAGGACCAAATAATAAACGCACAGGCCACATCAAAAAGCTGTTTACAACACTCATAAGAAGCGCCTGAACCGAAGGCAGTAGCCCGAAAACCATGTTAGTTTGTGTGGGGTCCTGTCCAGTTTCTAGAGCGTTCATACCACCAGTTATACCAGATATGCTGGTAAGCATCACTGGTTGGGGTCGAATTAACCAAATGAGTACCCATGTTAGGTAGCAAAGGCCATGTGATTAGTATGGTAAGGAAAGTATAAGCCAATAGCACCTGAATCCATTCCGGTATGAGCTTAGAAAATCTAGTCCGTTTGTTTGAAATATTCTCAAGTAATCCGATTGTTTGCATTTAAGAACCTCTTTTAAATCCCAGCTTAAATTAACCTATTGAGCAACAAACGGCACAATTATAAGCAAATAAAGCACTCGCTGGTAGAAACTAGCCCATTACCGAAGCTTTATCTATAGTGAGTAATCACTGTGCAGGTTTGCCGCAAACTCTAACGTTAATTCCGGTGAAATCCCCCTGCCATAGCTCGTTTCCGGCGCACTGTAGCAACAATCTTTTCCATAGCACCGCCTGATTGAATACATCAAGGTCGGAGGAAAGGAATTTAAATACGGCGCTAGAGGCTACTACCACCAGTTTTTTTCGGGGGCGAGATAATGCTACGTTTAGTCGATTGGGATTGAGCAGAAAATCGGCTTCGGCGCGGACATAATCCGGGTCGGAAGCGGTGGCAGAAACGATAATGACTTCGCGCTCTCCACCCTGAAAACGCTCTACCGTATCAATGGCATTACAGGCTGCCAAATCTGGGAAATGGTCGCGCAACAATGATTTCTGGGCGCGGTGCGGCACTACTACCCCGATTCCGTCAGAGCCGTCCAGTTCAAGGTAGTTCAGGCAGTAATCCACTATTGGGGTAATAAGCTCAACCTCAAGCGGGTTTGCTTGCTGTGAAGCTTTCTCTTCATGCACTATCACTATAACCGGATAAGCCGGATTCATAACCGCTCTAAGATAAGGTTCTAGCTTTACGTCATCCGCAAAATCCGGCAGCAACTGTTCACGCCGTGAGTGGAACTGGATGCCGTCTTGCCGATAGATATGCTCATGCAAAAATTCGGCATGGACGCGATGCAACCGGAAACTTTCCTCCAACGCCACACGCGGGAATTTCTGGTCTATTAGGTATTGGAACACCGAGCGGTAGGGCTGGCTCGCAATTGCGCTCATGCGCTCCTCATCTTCCCAGCTATGCAGCAGAATAGGCGACATTTGGCGATGGTCGCCCACTACAATAGCTTGCCCTTCCGGATGCAGCCATGCCGTTGCCAGCAAGGCTTGGGGTAGGTTCATCTGGCTGGCTTCGTCCAGTATAACCAAGTCAAAAGGTTTGTCCGTCCACATCGCCGCGCCGTTTTTACCGCCTGTTTTTTGCTTGAGCAGTTTGTAAAGACCGCCCGGTGTGCCGCCTACCACCAATGCGGGTGCATTGAAAATCCCGAATAGCTCTTTGCGGTTCTCCCACGGGTCAAGCACTTGCACCCCCGCTACCGCAATACTTTCATCAGGGTCGCCCGTTTTGTAAAGCTTCAGGTTTTCAGTCCATGCCCAACCGTATTTACGGCGCAGCTTTTCGAGCTTGTCCGCGATGCTTTCCAGCACAATCTTAACGGCGTTATGCGTTTGGCAGGAAACGGCTATTCGCATAGTACCGCCCGTTGCCAATGCGGCATAGATTCGCGCCAATGCCGCCCAACCTAGCGTATGGCTCTTGCCCGTTCCGGGCGGACCTTGCACCAGAAAGAGCTTGTCTTGCAGGTGTCCTGCGATAACTTCGCGTTGGTTGGCGGTAGGGGCGTGCTTGCCTTCTAATTCAGCTACATATCCCGCAAATTCTTGCGCTTTCTCTTGCATAATAGTTGCGCGTAAATTGCGTTCGGCGGTACAAGTCTGCGCTATCAGGTGATAAAAGGGGTTTTGCTCGGCATTGCGACAGGCTTCAAGTAATTTATCGCCGTTCAAATCATCCACCATTTCGTCAACCGTGTAATATTCGCCCGGTTCTGGCAAAAGTTTGGTGGCGTGAGGGTAGCGAAACGGCGGGTCTTGCTTGCCATTTTTAGGAAATGACATATCCAGCAATTTCAAAAACAAGGTATCGCCCTCTAAGCTGTTGACTATACACAATCTGCCTCGCACCAACTCCCACGGTTGCGCGTCTTTCTCCAGCGTATTCAATGCCACAAAACCGCCCTGTTTTATTTTGTTGAATTGCATTAGCAAAACAGGGTCGAGCGGTAAGCCGCTAAAGTCCACCTTGAACTGCGCGATAACCGAAGGTTTGCCATGATACTCTTCATCATAAATGTTCACGCAACGAGCGAGAAGGGCGCGTCCTTGCTGCGCTCTTTTCAAAATCGGCTGGCTGAATAACTCCAAAGATTCTTGCAATCCGGCGTAATGCTCGATAAACAAAAATTCTTCCAGCACTTTGCGGAAAGGTGGAGGCACTGCGATATATGCGCCAAGTTGCGGCAAATCAAGCGGTTCCTTTTTTATGTAAGCGTTTTTGAATTTGAAATTGTTTTCGATATAAGCCAACGCTTCCAGCCGCTTTGCCTGAAAAGCGCGTATAACTTGTGTGTTGGCGTGCGAAAAGCGCGAAATACGCCCACGTTGCTGCGAAGTTTTGAAATTCTCGGCTTTTAGCACGCCCCAAGCACTATAAGCGTATTCCAGCGGGATAGAAGAATAAAAACGCGCTGAAGATTCAATAGTGCGCTTGTTTTCACGCCGCCACAGGTAGTCGAACATCCCTTGCTCGAAAAGGCGATAGTATTGCGCTTTTTCACCATCATCCCACTTAAAGCCAAGTTGTGAAGCCACCGCTTGCAGGGTATGCCCAGTTGAGGGTAAATTCTGCCGCTCTTTAACCTCATCATATACAAAGGAAACCGCCGATTGCTTTAGCGCGGGAGAATCGGTTAGCAGGTTATAAAGGGTAGGTATCGAAGCGAACACCTCCAGATGGCGGCGCAAGGCTTCCAGCAGTGCTTTCTGGTCGTGGCGATTGTACAGGTACAGATGTATCGGCGCGTTGGTAGCGTCATCAGCCAACGAAACCGCCGCTTTGAAGATACCGCCAATCCAGTTTATCAGCAATTCCCGCTCGCTTTGTTCGTTCGGTACGCCCGGAGTCATCTGCACAATCGTTTCTTGCCCCTTTGGTCCCTTCACCAATGCCCCTGCCAGATAAATCCGGTCTTCCAGATAATCGGTTTGCGCGTCCAGAAAGACTTTTATCAAATCGGGGAACTGCTTTTCATCGGGCAGGATGCTACGCCCTGAGTCGAGAAAATAGGAGAGGGAACGTGGCGCATGTTCTGGGTCGAGACGGCGTAACACCCGCGCCGAACGCTGTACCATCCGGTCGAGTTTTGCGCCAATCATCCATGAATCGGACAGCTTTTTGACCAACGCTTCTTTACCCGGCGTGGTAGCAAGTTTACGTTCGGGCGGAGGGGCATTTTCATCACGTTTCAGGTCGGGGATTTGCTTGAGCGCAGCAAGGTCATTAACGGTGCGGATTCCGTTCTCTACCAGCACTCGCTTTTCAGAGCTTTCCAGAAAAGGTACCAATGCCACATCTTTACGCTCATCACTATCCACAAAGCAGATGGGGTTAAACAAGCAACCATCGCATTTTTGGTCAAGATAATAATGCAGTTGGTCGAGCGAATTCTGGTCAACTCGCGCCAATGCCGACTCTTCGCCTGCGGTAAGTTGGTCAATTGCGGCGAAATAAGGCGTTAAATCAAAGCACTGGGCGGTTTCGGGGTCGTTCAACGCGCCGTCCGGGTTGCGCCGCACCACTGTTCCGGCATACTCAACCACCGACAATCCTGCTTGTTCTGCCATCTGCTTGAGCAGCATTACATAAACTGCTACCTGCAAGCGATGGTTTACCTTATCCTTGCGGGTGGATTTCACATCGCCCACCAGCAAATCTATCGCGCTATTCGCACCACGTTTCACCCGAATGAGGTCGGCATTGCCTTCAAAGAGCCAGCCGTTCAAGGTTTCGGACAGGTGCGCTTGATAAAGATAGGTAATCCCTGCTGGGGCATTTTGGATAGCATCTAGCGTGGCGCGGCAATCCTGATTCGTCAAGTCCAAAACTCTGTAGCCATACACGCTTAGGCTGTTGACCACCTGTGATTCAATCCGGTCGCCCAATTCAGACATTAGAGGGCTGATAGGCTGCAACGCCAACCTCAAACCGCTTTGGGAGAGGCGTTTGGCAAGGGCTTCGGTTTCGCCTTTGTACAGGTAAAAGCGCAGATAGCGATCGCAGCTATCCATGCTCAGGTATTGTGCCAGTCCGGTGGGGGCAAGGGTCAGGCGGCGACCCTTGGAATCTAAGTCGGATTTGCGCTCTGGAGCCAAAATTGCATACCTCGTTAGTGTTTGCGAAGCGTGTGTTAAAAAATGCCCGGTGGTAAACCGAGCATTACTGATGCTATTTTAGCAGAAAATTTTTACTCTTGAGACGGATTGCTTTCTTCTTCACTCTGAAGAATGATTCTAGAGAATCTATAGCTGTTACCCTTGTACTCAAGCGTATTGCCATAATCAATGGCTGTAATAGTTTCGGTATTATTATAGTCAATAACGCCACTTAAAGACTGGTCTGTCGTAGAAAACCTAAACGGACCTGTAAATTTAAATGGCTGGTTATTATTAAATGATAGTTTTACATACATTGGCAATCACCTCCACAAAATACCTTCCTACTATTTATATACCCTAATTCTTGAAATATGTCCAGCCCTGCGAAAGCTGTACCAGATTAATCCTAATATTAAGATCGGGCAGGCGCGTTGCCAAGATTTTGCCCTTGACCCGGTTTTCGCTGCGACAGCGCGTACTTTCCATTGTAGAAAGCAAAAGCTCGTAATCAACTGGCATCACATCCTGAACAGTGATTGTTTGTAAGATGTGTTGTAACGCGGCAGAAGCAAGGCTTGGCGGTAGGTTTAGCGGCACAAACACCTGTGGAGTAGGCGCTAGTAAGATTTCAGCGGAACGGCTATTCAAAACGATTTCCAGCGGGTTAAAGGCTGTATCGCATAACATTTCTTCTTGAAAATTTTCCCAAATTCCCCACATCAAATGGTCAATTTCATCGGACGGTTTCTTAACCGGAAGCCCTACTTTTTCAGCATCGGTGCGTCCGAGCGGGTAGCCGTGATGATGATACGACAGGCTGAGCGTTTCGGTAATCGCTTTGGCTTTGCTGTTATCTTTCATGTGCAAGCTGAGCAACTTTTCGCCCAACGCCAGCGATAGTTGGGTGCTACGTTTGGCAATGCCGATGGGTATTGGACCCGTTTCGGCGCAGAGCATCTCAAACGCTCTGGTCATCTGTTCTTGGTCACTTATCCCCACATCTTGCCGCACAAAATTGAAATAATTCCGCAAATCCTCTGCGCCGTAATTGATACTATCAATATTGCCATCTCCACTTTTGCGGATGACGGTCAGTTGTGGGTCAACCGGACCAAGATTGGAGTAAGGATGCATAATAATTTCATCCGCTCCCATCGCCAGTAAGGTTGCCGCGCTGTAAGCGACATATGGTATCAGCACCGCTATTTTTTCAAAGCGTTCTCGCAACAGGCTGATTATACGGGCAGCTGCAATAGCATCACCTCCATTGCTGATGACTAAAAAATCAACAGCGGTTTCTTTCGGTGGAATAAGATTGATTTGTTTGATAAGCTCAGAAATAGCATCTCCAGCGATGTAGGCGTTTACATTGGGTCGGATGCTGGTAACGTAGGTAATGAGCGGGCGCGAACGGGCTTGCTCAATTTTGTGGTAAATTTCCAGGCGCTCAGTGTACCCCATCGGACACCTCCTGACTTTAAGAAACAATAATATATAGCCCTATATTAATTATAACTCTAAAAATGGGTTATGCTTGTTAAAGTTTATATTAATATCTGCCGCTACTTTTGGAAAGCTGCCAGATTCTGGCTAATCTGCTTAAGATGGACTACGTCATGCCCTGCCCATTTTTCCAGCCATTTCTCCGCGCTGAATTGCCCGTATTCAGGCTGAATGCCTTCCCGAATCCAATCAGACTCTCGCATCATCTGGATTATGCCGAGACTCGCCCTTCTTTGTATCGAGAAATCTTCCAACAATTCTTCCAACTTGTCACGGCTGTTATTGCGGTGGAGATACCATTTCTTTTCATCGTGCGGGACTAGGTGCGGCAAATCTTCCCTTACAATTCGCACAAGGCGTAAACGCATTACATACATCTCATCATCTACCAGATGCGCCAGAATTTCGCGGATACTCCAGCTATCCGTTTCGGGCTTGAAATCGAGCGCGTTATCCTCTAAACCATTTACCAATTTAACAAGCGCGGAGTTGGTTTGCTCAAGCTGCGTGATAAGCTTTTCCCTTACTATAGCCATTTAATTCTCCTTAATTTTTTCTACTCCGGTAGATATAAACCCAAGCGCATTTTATCCCTGACCCTTGACGCTTGCAAATCTCGAAGGGATTTGCAAGCCCCACAGGTTTGTTCTAATCTTTTTCCAGCAAAAAAGATAAGGGCGAGGAATTGGCGCAGGTGATAATTGTTTTCATGCTGGAGAGTTGCCCGAATTAACTAAACTTCCGGTATGTGGTACTATTTATCCATGCCGATAAATGTATCAGTTTTAATCCTCAATTGGAACGGGCGCAACTACCTTGAGCCGTGTCTTAATGCGCTGCGTGGGCAAACTTACCGAGCTTTTGAAGTGATTCTAGTCGAAAATGGTTCGGTGGACGGCTCGGCGGCGTTGGTACGTGAGACATTCGGGGAATGGCTGGCAGAAGGTACGTTAAAACTGGTGGAACTGGCGCAAAACACGGGCTTTTCGGGCGGCAATCTGGAAGGCTTGAGGCATGCCGAACCCGAAGCGCGTTATATTGCCACTCTAAATAATGATACCGAAGCCGATTCACATTGGCTGGAAACACTGGTTAACAGCCTTGAAAACCGCTCGGACGAGTGGGCGGCGGTTTGTGGCGCGATGTTGTTCGCCTCCGATACCGCCCGAATCGCCAGCGCGGGAATTGAAGTGAGAAAAAATGGCTTGGCGTTGGATGGGCGAGGCGGCGAACTATGGAAGCCCGGCGCAGAAGAAGAAATTTTTGGAGTGTGCGCGGGTGCGGCGTTATATCGCCGGAAAGCAATTGAGGAAACAGGCTTTTTTGACCCGGCTTTTTTTGCCTATCTGGAAGATGCCGATTTAGCGTGGCGCTTGCGTTTGCGGGGCTATCGCAGCCTATATGTACCGGATGCGAAGGTTATGCACCTGTATAGCGGGACAGGCGGGCAGGGTTCGCCCTTCAAGAGCTTTCAGCTTGGGCGCAACCGCTTGTGGGTTATCCTTAAAGATATGCCCGGCGCGTTGCTGTTGCGTTACTTGCCGCTCATCCTTTTTTACGATTTGGCGGCTGTGCTATACACGCTGCTATTTCGGCGCGATATTCACTCCCTGCGGGGAAGGTTGGCAGCATTGCGTCCGCGCCATTTGAAACGCCTCCGGCAACAGCGGCGCGAAATTCAGCAGAATCGGCGCGTTAGTATTGCGGAGTTGCGGCGCTGGCTGGCTTCTTCCGGTTTTGGCAACAATCTTGCTTTGCAGCGAACTATGGACGAACTGGCAATAGCTATACCCGGTAAACGAAAATGAGCAGGTTACAGCCTAGAACATACCTGATTGCTTTCGGGGGCGCGTTTTCAGTGGCGTTGCTATTTCTCCTGTGGGCGTATCTTGCCACTCCTTTCGGCTTCCCGCTCGATGATGCTTGGATTCATCAGGTGTTTGCACGGAATCTGTTTTTGCATGGCGAGTTCAGCTATAACCCTGGCGAACTTGCTTCCGGTTCTACTGCGCCGCTCTGGACGCTGCTATTAGTTCCGGGCTATCTGTTCAATTATACCTACATGATTTGGGCGTATTTGCTTGGCATAGCGTGTCTGGCGTTGACCGCGTTGGAAGTGTACCGGGTATATGGCTTGCTGTTCGGGAAGGGACAGGATTTTGCCGCGCTGGTCGCCCTGATTTTTACCATGTTTGAATGGCGGTTGGGATGGGCAAGCGTAAGCGGCATGGAAACGCTCTTGTTTGCGTGGCTCTCGGTGCTGGTTCTGCGCCTATCACTCTCGAGCGCTCCGGTTTTCTGGACAGGTTTGGCGGGGGGCTTGCTAACCCTTACGCGCCCTGAAGGAATCGTGTTGGCGGGTTTGGTTGGACTAGAAGCGGGGCGCAGAATCCTTGCAAACCGTTCAATCCAGCGCAAGCCGTTAATCGCGCTGTACAAGACGTGGGGCTTGATGGGTTTAGGCTTATTATTGCCGTTGCTGCCCTACGCTCTGTTTAATTACAGCGTGAGCGGTTCGGTGCTGCCCAATACCTTTTCTGCCAAAACCGCTTTTTACACCTCCGACCATAATTTGCTGAATGCGCTGGCATATTTGCTAAATGCCGTTGTGGAAATTTGTCTCAGGGGGGGCGCAATCGCACTATTTCCCGGCTTTATCTGGCTGATAGCGCGTAGGTCAGTACGCTTTAATTGGCTACCGCTGGTGTGGGCGAGCGCGTTATTGTTGCTCTATGCTTGGCGGTTGCCGGTGGTTTACCATCACGCCCGTTATCTGATGCCTTTGATTCCGGTCTTTATCCTATACGGGGTGAAGGGCAGCGGACAATTGTTACAAGCGTTGCGTGACTCGCGTTTTTTCAGGCTGGCGCGTTTGTTGCCGGGATTGGCGGCGTTGCTGGTATTTATAAGCCTTTTGACCGGAGCAGAAACCTACCGTTTTGACGTAAAATATATCAACGATGAACAGGTGCGGGTGGGCAAATGGCTGCACGATAACACTCCCACCGGGGCGATAGTGGCAACCCATGATATTGGGGCAATCGGTTACTTTAGCGGGCGGCGCATTGTGGATACAGCCGGGTTGGTTACGCCCGCCTACATTCCGATTATGCTAAACCAGTCTGAAATCTTGCAGCGTGTACGCACCGATGGCGCAAATTATTTTGCCATGCTGCCCACATGGTATCCTAGCCTGAACGACCTGCTGGAACTGGAAGGGCGCAAAGTATTCCAGCCACAGGAAACTTACCTTGAGAAGTTCGACCAGAAAAATATGGCTGTATTCAAACTGAAGGATTGAAAACGTGAACTACCAGCAAGCTCTGGATTATCTTTATAGCTTCATCAATTACGAGAAAAGCGGAATGCCTGCCGCTAATTCCGCCGCTTATAACCTTGAACGGATTGCCTTACTTTTTGAATTGCTGGGTAACCCCCAAGCCAGTTATCCTTCTATTATGATTGCCGGAACCAAAGGGAAGGGTTCAACGGCGGTATTGTGCGCTTCGGCTCTGCAAGAGGCAGGCTACCGGGTAGGACTGTATAGCCAACCGCACTTGCACACTTACCGCGAGCGAATCCGGGTAGATGGCGCGTTAATCAGCTGCGAGGAAGTGGTGGCGCTGGTAGAACGTCTCAAGCCTTATGTGGAGCAAACGTTGGAGGCGGACGCACGCATTGGGCGGATTACTACCTACGAGCTTGGCACTGCGCTTGCCTTGCAGCATTTCGCGGATTCGGGAGTAGATATAGCGATTTTGGAAGTGGGTTTGGGAGGTAGGCTGGATGCGGTGAATGTGGTTACGCCGCTGGTTTCGGTGATTAGCTCAATTTCCTACGACCATGTCGAAGTGTTGGGCGATACCCTTGCTAAAATTGCGGCTGAGAAAGCGGGTATCATCAAGTCGGGGGGATTAGTAATCAGCGCACAACAACCGCCCGAAGCAATGGCAGTAATCGAGAGTATCAGCCGCGAACGAGGCGCAAAGCTGTATCGGGTAGGCGAAGATTTCACGTTCAAAGCTACTGATTCAGTTGACATAACTAGAGAAAGAATAAAGCCTGTACAGCCTATTATTATTTCTGCGCCCGCTTGGAATGCTCAAATAGAGGTGAGCTTGTTACTAAGGGGGGCGCATCAATACGCCAACGCTGCTCTGGCATTTGGCGCATTATTGTTACAAGCTCAAAGCCACAAGGGATTGTCGATTAATACAGGCGCGATAAAAGCCGGATTTGAGAAAGCTCGGTGGGAGGCGCGTCTTGAAGTTCTACAAGATACGCCCGATAAGCCTCTAGTCATAGCAGATGGGGCGCATAATGCCGAAAGCGCGGCGCGTTTAAGGGAGGCGTTGGCAAGCGCTTTCAACTTTGAAAAGCTGGTATTTGTAGTCGGTAGTTCCTCTGACAAGGATATAGAAGGAGTTTTTCGGGAATTGCGCCACGCCACTGCTCCGGTGAGCTTTATCCTGACCCGCTCACGGCATCCACGCGCGGCTGCGCCTACTATGCTAAGAGACAGGGGTTTCAGTGATACGCCACAACAACCGGAATTGGTACAAAACATAGCAACCGCGCTTGAGGAAGCGCATAAAATCGCCGGAAAGAACGACCTGATTTGTGTTGCCGGGTCGCTGTTTGTGGCAGCGGAAGCGCGAGAATATTATGGGTTGGCGTTGGAAAGCGATGGTTCACCTGATTAGTGGCTCAACTCTTTCCCGGAACCACATCTTCGATTATTATTTCTTCAACCTGAGTCAGATGGTGGTGACTTCCACTTTTAAGCGAGTTTGGCGAGGAGGGTTCGACTTTTAAGTCTGTTCTTAGCGCCTTAATTTCTGCCAGTAAATCTTCCTCTCGCTCTCGTTGTTTTATCATATCGAGTTCAATGCGCTTGACCCTGAACAGCGAATCTTCTATCAAGCGGCGATTGCGGCTGATGAGGTCTGCCAGCAAGCCAATCATTATCAGCACTACCCCTAGCATTACGCTCACTCCGCCAAGTATGACCGACTGGATAAAACGCGCCCCGATGTTGCGTTCGATTATTGATAAAATGAGAAAGCGGAAGATATAAAAACCGCCAACCAGAAAGAAAGGTATGCTGAAGTAGAAAAAGGCTTTGAGCGGTTCGTGCATGGCGTAAATTCGCACCATAGTTGCGCCCATGCGTTTGACATAGCCCCAAACGCTTTTAACCAGCCTTGAATCTCTAGTTTTGGGGTTGGTAAAAATGGGGATGCTGCCGATAGCCAGATTGCGCTTGCTGGCTTGGAAAATAGTCTCAACAGTATAGGTGTAATTGGTAATAACGTTTAAAGTTAGGGCAGTTTCACGGCTCATAGCACGAAAGCCACTCACCGCATCGGTAACTTTTGAGCCGCTAAAAATGCTGACGGTATAACTGCCTACTTTTTGCAAAAATTTCTTGATGGGCGAAAAATGCTCGATGCTCTGAGTTTGGCGATCTGCTATAACCAAATCCAATTGCTTTAGCTGGATAGGGCGAATCAGGTCTGGAATTGATTCGGAGGGATATTGGTTATCGGCATCAGTATTAACAATAATATCCGCGCCCATCGCCAGTGCGGTATTCAAGCCCGTCTGGAAGGCGACGGCAAGCCCCCGATTACGGGTATGGTGGGCGATTTGCAAGGGGAAATTATTAGCAATTGCCCATTGGCGTGCTACCTCGACTGTGCGGTCGGTAGAACCATCATCAATAATGAGCAACTCAATAGAATCAATTCCCTCGATATGCTTCGGTATGGTAGAAAGAGTGACAGGTAGTTGCTCTTCTTCGTTAAAGCAAGGAATCTGTATTACAAGTTTCATTTAAATCCGTTTGCAGGATAAATCAGGTTTCATTTGATATAAGTAATGAATAGCCAGTTGCAGAGACAACCCGACTATAGCGCATTCTAAACCTGAAACAATGAACGGTCAAGTTTGTTGACAAGCTTAAATTGGGCTGATATAATAGCACCTGCAATTGAGCAATGCCCGGTGCAAAAGCGAGCGATCAAAACCGCAAAGCAATCGTGGCTCCGCGATGCGGCGAGGTAGCTCAGTGGTAGAGCAGGGGACTCATAAGCCCTTGGTCGAGAGTTCAAATCTCTCCCTCGCCATTAACAAAAAATAGGCAAGTGGCAACAATACCGGCGCGGGGTGGAGCAGTGGCAGCTCGTTGGGCTCATAACCCAAAGGTCGTAGGTTCGAATCCTGCCCCCGCAACCATAAATACTGTTGTTGCTTTTATGTCTTACAAGGGCGATTAGCTCAGTTGGTTAGAGCGCAGCGTTGACATCGCTGAGGTCACTGGTTCGAGACCAGTATCGCCCACTTTGTGCGAATTATTGGTTTGAACGTAGGGGTGTAGCTCAGCTGGTAGAGCAGCCGTCTCCAAAACGGCCGGTCGGGGGTTCGAATCCTCTCGCCCCTGCCTAACACGAAACCCTCAGTCTAAAGAGTACAGGGGTGACGTAGCCAAGTGGTAAGGCAGAGGTCTGCAAAACCTTTATCCGGCGGTTCGAATCCGCCCGTCACCTTCACAATTAAATATCGGGCTTATTTATTTGGGCGCATAGCTCAGTTGGTTAGAGCACATTCCTGATAAGAATGAGGTCACTGGTTCGAGACCAGTTGCGCCCACCATATTAAAAAGCCCAACTGCGGAAGTGGTGGAATTGGCAGACACACAGTCTTGAGGGGGCTGCGCCGTAAGGCGTGAGGGTTCAAATCCCTCCTTCCGCATCATAATTCCCCTGCGCAAGTGGCGGAACGGCAGACGCGCTACATTCAGGGTGTAGTGCCCGTACGGGCGTGAGGGTTCAAATCCCTCCTTGCGCATCCTTTCCAATCTGGCGCATTCGTCTAGCGGCCTAGGACGCATCCCTCTCAAGGATGAGACCACGGGTTCGAATCCCGTATGCGCTACTAAATTTAGAACCTCCCCCACTGGGAGGTTTTTTTTTCTTCCCTTTTCCTCTTAAAATTTTCACCCTCCAACCACCTTAACCGTATGTATATCTTTATTGACCGATTTATTCACTAAACTTTGTTAAACTTGTAACAGAGTATTATATGACAATGAAGTCTGTTAGTAAGGTACATAAGGAGGGTTCTCATGTTTGCTAAAATTCTGGTACCTCTGGATGGTTCACCGCTGGCGGAAAAAGCCTTACCCTGTGCTATTAAATTAGCCAACATTTATAAAGCGCAACTGGTATTGTTACGGGTTGCCGAACTTCCAGCTTTTACCACCGATACCTCTGAGCATGAGCTTTTGGCTGTAAAAACCGCCGAAGAATACCTTGATGATATTAAGCAGAATATTTGCGATTCCGCGCTGGATTTATACGCTAACTCCGGGCGAGTAGAAGCGTTGGCAGTTTACGGTGAGCATGAAAAAGACCTAATAGATTTGATTGCTCGTGAGAAAGCCGATTTGGTGGTTATGACTACACACGGACGAACTGGACTGGCACGAGTGGTAGTAGGGAGTATGGCAAACCGCGTACTGAGAAATTGCAATGTTCCGATGGTGTTAATTCGCCCTGATTCGGTGGATACTTCCGAGCTTATTAGCGAATTGATGCTAGAGCCTTCCAGCGTTCAAGATGGCATCAAGCATCTGGTTGTGACATTGGATGGTACGCATGAATCGGAAGCAGTATTGCCCACTGCTATTCATTTTGCGGAAGAAACGGGCGCCGAAATCCAGCTTGTGCAGGTGATTAATCCAATTATACCGGTGGAATATGGTGTGCCTATTTCGTCTTATAGCTACGATTTAGATAAAGACTTGGAAGAACGCCAAAATGCAGGGCTTGTTTATCTCAACAAGTTGCAACTGAAGATAGAAGAGCAGGGCGTAAAATGCCGCTCGGTTGTATTTGTCGGCAATCCCGCTTATGAGATTATAAACTATGCCAATAATTGCCATGCTTCACTTATAATGATGGCAACTCACGCTCGCGGTAGATTTGGTCAGTTCTTGATGGGTAGTGTTGCGGATGAAGTTGTTCGGAAAACGCACTTGCCCGTAATGTTGGTACATACTTATCCTCACGTTAAATCCAATAAGGTAGAAGAAGCTGACAAATTGGTAGGCACTATTTAAGCGGTATACGCTTTTATTGCGTTATAAAAAGCCAAGTGGTCTGGTATTAACTTGTCAGACCACTTATTAATTATTGAGGGTGGCACCTTTATTGATTATTATCGGCTCGTTGCTTACTCCAGCGCGTTAGTAATTTTCCCACTATTTTTCGCACTGGATTAATTTTAGCTTCCCTTTTAGTTCTGCTGTCTTGTGCCATTTGGCATTGGCGCATATTTTCTGCTTCGTTGCGATAAGCACTACACCTATAATCTGCTTCAGCCTTTACAATATCGGGATTTAGCGGAATCATTTGAAACCTCCCATTTGATTAAACCTCTTTGTTTAAAACAGGTGTATTTTGAAAACTCGAGGGTATGGGGGCATGCAAATATAACTAGGCTGTTTTTTAATTTCCTCGCATGTAATAACAGACTATGCCTGTTTGGATCTGCCTTTAGAGAAATCGAAAAGAGAACGGTTGATGAGAAAGGTGTATGCGCTGGATTGATATTGCTTTTCAAGGATGCCCGATACTAAACGAGTACCTACCACCTTTATTAGTCCATATTCCTCCATCATATTGAGGTGGTAATAAAGCTTGGTCACGGGGATATTTAGATGTGCTGAAATTTGCTTGGCATTAATCGGCATATCACATACCTTTTCCATAATGCTCTGACGCATAGGATCTGCCATGACTTTCAAGGTTTCTAAATCGGAAATGACGAACTCAGGTTCGGGAGTATATTTTGTTTGATTAATTTCTGACATTTAACAACATTTTACCATTTAAATAAATTAGAACGTCTAAAATTATTTTAGCAAACCTATAGATATTTGTCAATAATAACAGCCCTAAAGCCAGGGCTGTTGCATAGTCAGTATTTATACTTGCAACCGTCCTGGATTCGGAACGACTTATTTTATACTGAAGCTGCCCCTTCGCTCTTGTCGAAAGTTTAAGTGGTTAGAATTGCGAGAGAACCACAAATTTGGTACGAGCGTCGGTTTCTGCTAAAATTGCGCTATGCAAATAACCCGCAAGAATTTTGAAAAGCCTTCGCTAAACTCAGGGCTGAAACTGCCCGTTACCGCCTCAGAATGGCTGGTTTTAGCCTTATTTTTGCTACTCTGCGGGTTGCTACTTGCTAAAATAATTTTCTCTCTCAACATTATGTGGCAAATTTTCAATTATCCATTTCAAGTGGACGAGTCGGAGGGAATGATTGTGGCGGAAGTCGGGATGCTGGCGAAAGGCGCAGATATATTTGCTCCGCCCTCTCGCGACATTTTTATTTCCGCGCCCTATACACCGCTCTATTATTGGCTGAATTTGCCCTTTCTGGAAGTAATGCCCGGCAGTTTCAAACCGGGTAGGCTTATTTCGTTTGCCGCTATGCTCGGTATCGCCCTGCTGATTTTCAAGTTGGTGCATATATATGGCAAAACCCGTCAAAAGCCTTCGTTTAGCAGTGCGGTTATAGCGGCGACAAGTTGGGGCAGTTTGGGGCTGGCGGCTTTCTGGGGCGGGGCAGTCAAGCCGGATATTACGGCAGTATTTTTTAACTTGCTGGCAATCTGGTTTGCGACAAAATGGGGGCTTGGGCAAAGAGCTTTTCGCTTTCTAGGTACAGAGGGTTGGCTTTATTTGTCCGCGCTGGCGGCTGCCTTGTCGCTACAAACCAAACAAACCGCCTTTGCTGCCGCCGTTACAGTGCTGTGCTTTGCATTAATTAAGAAACCTCTCGCCGCGCTCAAGTTTCTGGCGGTATATCTGCTGCTAGGTTTCGCGCCGATGCTGATAATAAATCTACTGAGCAACGGCGGGTTCTGGTGGCACATTGTCACGGTACACGAATTGCCGTGGAGTTTCAGTAATTATTGGAAATTCGCTTCTGCTTTTGCCCTAAACTACCAGATATATCTAGTCATTGCGCTTTTCTTTGCCGCGCTCTATTTGATTGAGATGTTGCCTCGTTTGCTCAAACGCCGCAATCCTTTTCCAACGCTGGCGCAAAACCCTGCTACTTTGCTATTGGGCTATGCTGCTGCTGCACTGTTGGTCACACTGTCGGCGGGAACGTATGGAGGCAACCATAATCACTTGCTCGAATTTGCTGCCGCAATGAGCTTAGGAGTCGGCTTGAGTCTATCGCATCTGCGCGAATGGTGGCAAAGCTCCTCAAAGCGACCGTATCGCTGGCTTTACCCGCTGGTGCTTTTGCTGCTGATAGTGCAAGCGCAAGCAATGTTTGTGGCTGAAGGGCGGGTCAAGCCTGCCGATTTCCCGGTATTGGGTACAATTGCGCCCACCCGCGCAAGCTTAACATTTCTGCGCGACCGTTTCAGCGACCCGGAATGGCTCAGTTTGCAATATCGTGTCCCTCAACCCGATCAGATTAACGGCTATAGCCGGGTAGTGCAGTTTATTACTAACGATACAGGCGCATTAATCTACAGTGATGATGTTTCGTTGGTAATGCCTACCGGAAAGCGCATTTTTACCACCGACACCTTCACCCAAACCCATGCCACTTTCTACGGGCGTTGGGATGAGTCTCAATTGGTGCAAATGGTCAGGGAACGCAAATTCTCGGTTATTGTCCTGCGAGAGAGTATCCAGAAACGAGTGAGCGGAGGTGGACAATTGCAGGATATTTATTTATCACCTGCCTTGGCAAGCGCGATTCTGGAAAACTACGACCAGACCTGTCCAGACCGCGCCACTATCTACGAACCAAAGGACAAAGATAAAAGCAAACGCTGCGGGTAAAGCGCAAACATGGTATCATTTCGCGTGAAATCAGAGCTACGAAGCAATTATAATGGAATTTGGTTTGCAGCAACATACAGATATGCAAAAAGGAAGAAAGATGAAATTAGGGGTTATTGGCGGAGGAGCGTTAGGCTTGACGGTGGCGTTGCGCCGCGCTCAAGCAGGCGATGAAGTGGTAATTTTCGAGAAAGGACAAGAGTCGGGCGGACTTGCTGCTAGTTTCCCCGTTACTGCAAAGGGCAAAGATGGTTCACACCTTGAGAAATATTATCATCATATCTTCGGTACAGACAAAGACATTATTCGCCTGATTGATGAGCTTGGGCTAACCTCAGAAATGGTCTGGAAAAAGCCCAATTCTGCCATTTTGCGCGATGGCAAGATTTTCCGATTGGATGGGGTAGTCAGCATTTTGCGCCTGAAGCCCATCCCCTTCATTGACCGGATTCGTATGGGAGTAGTAGGGCTATATCTAAAGCTGGAAGGCAACTACCAGCGTTTAGCAAAAACTACCGCCAATGCTTGGGTGCAAAAATGGATGGGCAAAAACAGCTACGAGGTGGTTTGGAAGCCGCAACTGCTCAACAAGTTCGGCGACAAATACGACCAAATTGCCATGCCGTGGCTGTGGAGTCGTATCCATGAGCGCACTTTTGCGCTAGGCTATATGCAGGGCGGGTTCAATAAATTTTATGTTGCGTTAGAAAAAGCGGTCAAAAAAGCCGGTGGGCAAGTGCGATTTGGCGCAAACATCAGCGACATCAAGCCCAAGCCAGATGGCAAAGTGAGTATTACCGAAGGTGGGCAAGAGTATATATTCGATAAGGTAGTGACTACAGTACCGACCCGCGTCTTTACCAAAATGGCGGAATCAAGCCTTCCGCAAAGTTATATTGAAAAATACGGTGGGGCAAATTCGGTGGAGCATTACGGGGCGCAGGTGGTAGTATTGTCGCTCAAACGCTCGGTAATGCCCGCCTATTGGTTGAGTATCACCGACCCCGGCTATCCCTTCCTAGCGATGGTGGAGCATACCAACTTTATGCCTACTTCCGACTACGATGGGCAACACTTGCTTTATATGGGCAATTACTTGCCGCACACGCACCCCTATTTTTCAAAAACCGCTGAGGAAATGGTCAAGGAATTCATTCCGGCAATCAAACGCATCAACCCGGATTTTGACGAAAGTTGGATAAACCGTTTCTGGGTTTGGGGCGGACCTTACGCTCAGCCAATTGTAACGATGGACTATTATTCCAAGCTTCCACCGCACGAAACGCCCATCCCCAATGTATATTTGGCAAATATGGCGCACGTGTACCCGCAAGACCGAGGACAGAATTACAGTATCAAGCTTGGCGAGAAAATCGCCAAACTGCTATAGTAAAGCAAAAGCCCCTATCCCAACTAATCGGAAAGGGGTTTTTTGATTCCTTTTAGAGATTCACCCCGATTATCCGATAGCCATAGCCGGGAATGGTGAGCCTGTAGGTATCGCCGGGTTTCACCTTGCCCATCTGGATAGGCTCTGTTAGTTCTGTCCAGTCGTTAAGGGTATATGCAGTAGCGGCATTTAGTTCAAGGCTTGGTTCTGAGAGCGGCAAATCAACCTGACCAGAATTTGGCGAAGGGTTGAACAGGATAATAAAACCACGCCCATTCAGAATATGCGCTGCTCCATCAATATTCACGCCATCAGGGAAGTTAAGCACATGCTGATAAACCGTAAAATATTCGGCAAATTGCTTGCGCCAGTTGAATAATTCCTTGAGAAAACTCAGATATTCTTTGGGTACTTTTGTAAGGTCAAGCGAACCTCCCGCTTGCGTTGCCCCATTTCCAATAACGCTAATCGTTGCGTACTTCAGAATGTTCAAAGGCTGCCCCAACCCTTGATTCAAAGTGCGGCGATAGTTAACGCCATACCAATCGCCCCAGATAGAGCTATAGGGATACTCATAGGTTGCCTGAAATATTTGCTGGCGGCGTGCTAGTTCGCCTTCCAGTATCGGAGGTGTATCGAGGTCAGATAATTGCACCTGATCAACCACGCTCAACCAATGAACATTCGCCGGGGCGCTCCATAACGCAACTCGCAAATCCGGGCGAATGGTTCTTAGCTCGCTTAGGAGAGAAGCATAATATTTAATCATCTCATGATGCTCTTCGTCAGGAGTGCGCCAACGACTCTCGCTACTCTGGCAACCGCTAATATACCAGTCCCTACCATCCCAATATATTTCCTCAAGCGGATAATTGCGGGCAATTTCTAGCATACGAGCATGAATATAATCGCCTGCGCCTGAAAGTGGGCAAAACCGTTGTTTGGGGTCTTGCTTATCCACCCATTTTGGATGTTGTGCGGCAAACTCGTTATAGCCCTCCTGTGCTTCATAGCTGCGACTGAAAGGATTAATCCACAAGCCAAGTGTTTTATTATTTGCCTTGAGCTTTGCTACAATAGGGTCTAGTCCGTTGGGGAAGCGTTCGGGATTTACCTGAAGCGGTGCGCCTAACTGCCAACCCGCATCAATATGCAGCATATCGTAAAAGCCTACCAATTGCATCTGGTCAATCACATCTAGCAATAGCTTCTCATTTATTTCCTGCTCATACGGATACCAAGTGCTAAACCAAACCGGGTCACGCTTGCCTTTGACCACCGCATACTGATTATAGATATATTCGTTGTAGCGTTTAAACCCAAGTTCAAGATTGCCGCGCCACGCTCCAAGCACACTGCTGCCACTTCTAAAACCTTTAGCAGGTTCTACAAAATCGGTGTTCCCAATTTTCAGATTGCCTTTATTGGTAAAAAGCTCATCTCCAAATAGCGACTCATCAAAGAAATACAACCCTTCCTTTTGATTATGCAAAGCAGCAATAGCGTTCGATTCGTTTGCAACAAAATAACGCTCCGACAATGAATCTAAGTTTACCTGTTTTTTGACTATCGAGGCATCGTAGTTCGGTTCGGCTGACCCAAAGGTTTGTGCAAAGCGTTGTGCAGGGGCAATCGGCTCAAGCGTGGGTATTGCTTGCCAATCTTCCAGAATGACCTGTTTAATAACCCAATCAGGGGCTTCAAAAGGCGCAACCTCAATCCATTTCCTGATAAAGTTTTCAGCCGATAAAGCCTGATAATAGAGCCATACCTTTACGAACGCTCCCTGAAACTCGCCTTCTAACTGTACTCGCGCCACACTTCCTGTAATACCTTGCACCGGTAATTCAAAAGCGGTGGCTCTGAACATGCCAGAGTCCAGCACAACATTATTATCGGGTTCACCAGCTAGTTCGTGTGATAGAGTAATCCTGAACTCAGCCCCCGAACTGGATAAATATTCCTGCCCGGTCAGAAGATTCTGAAGGCTGGTTGAAATTGCTCCGCCTTCATTCCCAAAAAGCACTTCACGTTGGATAGCGCCGTTGCCGATTTCGAGCAATTTATCGCCTTGCCAGTTATCAGCAAATCGTACAAAACTGGCAGTTTTCGTACCCTGTATAGCAGCCGATGGCATCGAACCATACCGCCACGTATAATAATGTTGCCCTACATTGCCCATTTCAACGCGCCATTCAGGAGAGTTTGCCGGGTTATAGGTTAGGACGCGCCGCTGAAAAAGCTGAACCAATACATTTTGTTCTTTACCTGCAATCTTTGTTGTAATCCAGTAAGGCTCTGTTATCGGCAAACCGGCTGCGAAAACCCAATCAAAAAGTCGGTCATACGAATAATAGCCATCTTTATAAACAACGCCCCTCGAATTAAAATAATTAATAAATACATCCGGGATGTTATGCCCCACCAAAGGCTCATAATAACTATTGACCACCTTATAGCCTTCAAGTAAGCTATCCACCCTTAGATTTGCCCTATTATCTATCCACTGATTTACAGGGTTGCCGATATTTTGGGTAGCGCGATGGTCGTTATTTAAAGAAGCGAAAATGGTAAAAGTAGCGTAGGTAGGAGCAGCGGGATTAACTTGTGCCGGGTCGCCTGCAACCGGAGCAGTAGCAGGAGAAGAAGCGCTATAGCGGTTGTCGCCAGTTTGTATTTGCCCGCTCACCAGTTCTTTCACCAATAAGCCATTTGTTAAATACCAAGGGCTAGTAGGGTCGGTATTGGGGTTATTTATCTCCATCCGGCTCTTGTCCCAGTAAGCCACCTGTCGCGAACCGCCCGGAGCTTCAAGATAAGGTTCAAAATCAACTTTAATGGGCTGCGTTCCCCACAGCCAGCTACGCGCCGCTTGACCTGCCGCAACAGGCATATCATTACGTGACCAGAGGTTACTAAATTTTCCAATAGCGTTGCTGGTACTTGCATAGGATATGGTGGTTACATCGCCGGCTTGGACAAGCTCGACAAGGCATAGCAGCGTAAGCGCAAGAATTGAGATTTTTCTAAGTCGTAATATCTGCAACTGTTCAACATTCTCCGAATGAAAAAGCCATAAAACAAGATTTAATGCGATATAATAGCATACTATCTATTATTAGAGAGATAAGTGATAACGCAAGTACATCAGTGACAATTCAAGAATTTAGGGGACTTATCAAGGTATTTATTGAGGTTATTTTTGTCATAGGGTAATTTAAGGTGTTTCAAACTAGGCTTTCGGCGGCAGCCATTGGTTTAGGCACTTTTCGAGTTGCTGTAATGTAACAGGTTTGGGCATGTAATCATCCATTCCAGCCGCAGTACACTCATCCCGGGTTTCTGGCAGCGCATTGGCGGTAATTGCAATAATCGGTATATGCTTACCAGTAACCTTTTCATTGGCTCGAATCTTACGAGTGGTTTCAAATCCATTCATTACCGGCATTAGACAATCCATCAAAATCAAACCATAATTTATGTGTTCAAGAGCAACAAGGGCTTCCTGACCGTTTGCAGCTATGTGCGACGCATAACCAAGCCGCTCTAATTGGCTACTAGCGAGTTTTTGATTGGCAATTACATCTTCTACCACTAATATCATGCGCCCTGCTTTTAATTCTTTTGTATAAGATATTTCGGATCTGATGCTTGTTTTTGGCAGGTTTTTGCCCTGTTTTCTTGATTTTCTTATCAATTCTTCGAGTGTATCTATAAGTTGTAATTGTTTAAATGGGCGGCTCAACTCAGCGCTGAAATAATCGCGCAATTCAAGGCGACTTTCATAATTTGGAAGTAGTATTAAATGGTTGGCTTTTAATTCATATTTAGTTTTTATAGTCTTAGCCAAATCTAACCCGCTCATATCATCTAGGCTATTATCAATCAAACAAAAATCGGCCTGTTGATTTTCAGGCATGGAATTAAAATATTCCAAAGCAGCTTTACCGGTTGCTACCCGCTTAACTTTGAGCTTTAACGGTTCCAAATAACGATATAGAATATCCCTTATATTTTGGCTGCTGCTAACCAAAATAACCTCGCGTCCTCTGAGAAGCGGATTTTCAAGCATAGTTGCGCCTTCCAGAACCTTAAAGGGGATTCTAAACCAGAAAGTAGTTCCTTTTCCTTCTTCGCTTTCAACTCCAATCTCGCCGTTCATTTTCTCAACCAATCGCCGGGTAATTGCCAATCCTAAACCGGTTCCTCCATATTGGCGAGTGGTTGAATTATCTGCCTGAATAAACGGCTGGAAAATAATATCTTTCTTGTTTTGGGAAATACCGATACCATTATCACGCACATAAAATTTCAAGATGCAATTATCTTTGGTTTCCTCAATACAAACGACCTGTATTACAACCTCGCCTTTATCCGAAAATTTAATGGCATTGCCCAGTAAATTAAGCAGGATTTGCCTTAAACGTCCGGCATCGCCACTAATTCGTTTTGGTACATCAACCGCTACATAAGTAAGGAGTGATACTCTTTTTTCAGTTGCTTTTGCGGTAAGTAAATCTGCGGCGCTCTCCACTACGCCTGTAATCTCCACAGGTGCTTCATCCAAAATCAGTTTGGCGGCTTCAATTTTTGAGAAATCGAGAATATCATTTATTATTGACAAAAGAGCATATGCCGAATCTTTAATAACTGTAGTAAATTCAAGTTGCTCCTCATCAAGCCCCGCATCTAATAGCAATTCGGACATACCAATGATACCGTTCATCGGTGTCCGAATTTCATGGCTGACAGTAGCAAGAAACTCAGATTTAAGCCTTGAAGCTTCCAGAGCTTCATCTCTAGCCGTTCTCAAGGCTTGCTCTATTTGGCGGCGTTCTGTCATATCTGTGATAACTGCCACCGAACCTATGATTTTCCCATTGTCCCAACGCGGAGAACCATTAATAAGTACATAGATAGGGTTGCCGGAACTATGGCAAAGGCGTATTTCATAATTAAAAGTTTTACCTGCTAAACGCAATTCCCATATTTGCTGCATATAGGGAATATCTTCTTCAAAGGTAAAATCAAGAGGGGACTTACCAATCAACTGTTTTGATTTATAACCCAGCATTGCCGCATAAGCAGGGTTGACATATTCGAACTTGCCTTCCTGATTAGTTACAGTCAAGCCTTGCCCCATCGTATTCATTATTTTTAGCGCAAAATCTCGCTGGGTACGTAATTCCAACTCAATGTTTTTACGCTCGGTAATATCCTGAGAAACGCCAAGTGTTTGGATAAGCTTACCCGTAGCATCCCGTTTAAAAGCAATAACACGGTCATTGAACCAATGCAGTTCTCCATTGGCATTTAACATGCGGTATTCTATTTCAACTATTTTGCCGGGTGCGCTTTCCTGCAAATTATTCAAAGCAGTGAATAACAAAGGATAATCCTCAGGATATATTAACTTGCCGAGTACACCCTCACCCATCTCAGCAATTTGTTGCTGGCTATAACCTAACAATGTTTCGATTCCAGAATTTACGTACAGATTAAGATCGTTAACTGGATCATAAACATACAGCAAATAAGGTAAAGTGTAAGCTATGCTCTCGACGAATCGCTGACTCTCCAACAGTTCTTGCTCATTCTGTATCTTTTGAGTCAGCAATTCTGCTAGGTCAATATGACTCAACTCATTTTGCGCTATCATAGCGAGGTCACGCAGGTTTTCTCTATCAGTCTCGCTAAACTTGCGAGGCATATTATCTATTAGACAAAGAGTACCAATTTTATAACCTGTGGTACTAGATAGAGCGTATCCGGCGTAGAAGCGTATATGTGGCTCACCAACAACCAAGGGATTGTCAAAAAAACGAGGGTCTTCTAGGGCATTTTCAACAACAAATATCTCATCACTTAGGATAGCATGCCCACAAAAAGAAACTTGGCGACCTGTCTCCCGTACATCCAGCCCAAAATAAGCTTTAAACCATTGCCGCTTTTCGTCAATCAGACTTACCAATGCAATAGGAACATTAAAAAGGCGAGTGGCTAAGCGTACAATACGGTCAAAGCGCTCTTCGCTATCTGTATCGAGTATATTTAAGGCTCTGAGACTATTAAGCCGCTCGGCTTCATCGGCAGGTATTCGAGGCTCTATCATTTCCTATTTTTGTTCAAGCGCTGCGCCAATAGCCTGGATAACTTCACTGCTACTGGCTGGTTTTGTAAGAAAGCCATTAGCGCCCTCTTTTCGTGCAGTAATTCTATCCTCATCCTGACCGCTTGCAGTCAACATAATAAATGGAATTGCCTCTAAATTTTTATCGTGGCGCATTCTACGCAACAATTCCATACCATCCATTCTTGGCATAGCCAGGTCGGATATTACCAAATTTATCGTAGATTTCTCAAGCAAAGTCAGGGCTTCCTGTCCGTTTAGAGCCTGAAGAACCTCAAAACCATGCTTTCTAAGGGTAAACCCAAGCGTTCTATGAATTATAAGACTATCGTCAACAACTAGTATCGTACTCATCGTAATTAACACCTTGAATTATATGCTGAAGCTTTTTCGAGCTTCTTCTGCGGTTTCAAAAGTATCGAAGACCCGATCAAATCGAGTCAAGCGTAAAATTCGCCGAGCCGCTTCAAGTTTTGGCAATACCATTTTCACATCCCCTTCTTGCTGGCGGGCATGCTTTAGTAAGGTTACCATTACAGCCATTCCGGCGCTATCCATAAATTCAAGGTTGGTCAGGTCAAGCACATAACGGATAACTGACTGATTTTGCAATTCATCCAATTTTGACCGCAATTGAGGGGCGGTGAACGCATCCAACCGTCCTTCTAATTCCAGCGTTACAATTCTGATTACTATGTCAAAAACATTGATGTTCATAATTAAATATCTTTCTTGCTTATTGTTAGGGCTTTTTCTATAGTCCAGCGATTGTATAAACCATCGCGCCTGTACTCGAAAGAATCGGTCAATTGCTCGACTAGAAACAGACCGTAACCATGCACCTGAGCATTCTCAAGGTCTGGGGCTGTTTCGATGTCACTTTGAAATTCTTTTCCGGTATCACTGACTTTTACCAAGATGCGTAAGGGTTCATTTAGTAATCGAAACTCCAGCCAGATACGATAACCCGGTTTTTCCTCATAGGCATGCCCAACAATATTTGTACAAATTTCGTGAACCGCCAATTGCAAACCATACGCGAGGTTTTCCGGTTCTTCTAGGTCTTCAATTCTTTCAAGGATGCCATTTATCAGCGAACCAAGTATATTCAAATATTTATAATCAGCCGGTAATTCCAACTTGATTAAAATTTCCGATTCAGCCCTATTGTTCATTACTCAATACCTTTCAAAACAACCAAGGTGCGGTCATCAGATTGTTCAGCCCCCGCTTCATATGCTAAAACTTCTTTGAATAATAAATCAGATAGTTGTTTTGCAGTTAAGCTGCGGTTATTTTTTACCAGTTCCAACAACCGGTCATACCCGTACATGTCACCTGCGGCATTAAAGGCTTCGCTAAAACCATCGGTAGCAGCTACGAGTATATCACCACATTCAAATTGTACTTCCTGCCGTTCTGATAGTGAAACGGGTAAAACTCCCAAGGCGGGTCCATCAGCATCGAAGAACTGGATTACGCCATCTGCTTTACAATATATAACCGGAGAATGACCTGCATTGGCATAACTTAAACAGCGGGTAGTAGGCTCATAAAACCCATAAAAGGCTGTAATAAACATTGACAGATCTGTGCAATCTCCGTACAAATCTTCATTTACGCGGCTCATCAGCTTTGCTGGGTTTACCAGATGACTGAAACGAGAGGTATTCTGAAAAGCTATACGCGCCATTGCCATCATCAGAGCGGCAGGAAGACCCTTGCCGGAAACATCACCCACCACAAAATTAAGAGACCCGTTTGAGTGGCTGATAAAATTGAAAAAATCCCCCCCAACCTGACGAGCAGGATAGGAGACCGCAAAAATATCTAGTCCTTTTATACTTGGAAATTTCTGTGGTAACAACCGTAGCTGAATACTGGCTGCCAACTCAAGTTCTGAACGCATGCGGACTTGCGAAAGCGTTTCTGAATATAGAATGACGTTTTCAAGCTGCGCTCCTGCATGTTGGATAATTGCCTGTGCCAATTTGATAACAGGCATAGAAAATGCCTTGTGATGATTAGCCAGTCCCAAACCGGCAAATGGCGCATTATTTATCGTTATGGGCAGAAATAGTAAGTTTTTTGTTCCGTTGTAGCCGCTATTCAGCACCAATGGTCTGTCGTTTGCCCGCGCCTTATTGTGAAGTTCTTGCGCTTGTTGTTCTTCGAGAAAATTATCAGGATATTGAATCAGCAGCTTCGGTTTCCCAGATTCAAACAGCATGGCAAACGCTTTATCACAAGAACACAAACGCGCGGCTTCTTTACATAACGTGGCTAAAATTTCCTCTGGGTTTAAATAACGGCGCATTGAATTAGAAAGCTCGTATAGAGCCAGAAGCTGATCCTGATTCTGAACCAATTCAGAAGTCAACATCCCCAATTCGACTTCATATCGAATCAGATTATCAAGAGCGGTAGCGTCTGCTTCCAAACGAGCAAAAAATAATTGCTCATCCAATCCTTGAACGCGCAGTTCTCCAATTATCTCGCCATCCACTTCCAGTGGAGCTATAACAATACCTGCTGCGTTGCCGGGATAATCCCAGCGCATGATTTGTTCACCGCCGCCGACTATTTCAAAGGAGGTTGCACCTGCTGACTGCCACAAATTGGCGAGTTTTTCAAAATAAGAGAAGCGCGACATTACCAAATCCCGTAATGCCTGTAAAGCTTCATTCATTGAACGCCTTGACCGCTTCTAGCTCGCTTGGGAATATATCAATTGCCCGGTTAATTTTGGTTAGCTCAAAGATAATCCTGACCGATTGTTGCAAATTACACAGGTGCAAATCTCCGTTTTTATCGCGAGAGCGCTTCATACCTTGTACCAATGAAGCAAGCGCAGAGGAGTCAAGGAAATGTACGCCAGCGAGATTTATTACCAACTTTGGGTTGCTCACACTTGTATTATTTTCGAACCATTCCTGCACAGGTTTCAACTCATAAGCATCAAAGCGACCTTTTAATTCAAGAATTGAAATATTCCCCGATACCCTGCTAACCATTTCCATAATGAGCTTTACCTCTTAGCTTTCGGTTTTTTTGAGACTAAGGTTTGTATGTGCAACAAATACCAATCTACTACATCTGAAACCGGCAACCCGGTAGCAGCAGCAAAGTTTTGAGAAGCAATCTCAAGACGGCGTATCGGATTATCCAGTATATTCTCTATAGCTTGGGCAAGGCTTTCGGTATTATCTGGTTCAAAAAACTCCCCAGTAAACCCTTCTTCCGCTACTAAGGCGGCAAAATCCCCTATGTTTGGTAGCACAACTGCACGGGCATACTCACCGGCTTGGTGTAGCACACCCGAACTACCGGTGGTGGAATTATAAGGAAAGACCACTACAGAGGCATCACCAAATACTTTAGGCACATCTTCTTCTGCCACGTAACCGGTAAAGCAGATGGATTTCACCTCGGAGTAAGTTTGCTTGACCGACTCAAGATAGCCCGGAGAATTGGGGCTGTCTGTTCCGGCAATTACAAGCTCCATATCGTGATGGTTTTTAGCTTGCAAAATTTTATAAGCTTCTACCAATGGCTCGACCTTTTTGTAAGTGCCGAATTTCCCAAAGGTCATGATGCGTTGTGGACCCGGCGGCGGTTCAAAAACGGGGTCTGCGCTTGCCTCCTCAAATGAACCATGCGGAGTCAGCAATACATTTTTAGCTTTGTACTTATTCTCCAAAATTTCAACATATTTTGGAATGGTAACTGCCACTAGATTTGAGAGTAGCAACAAACGGGTGAAGATGTAGCCAAAAACGCGAATTAATTTTTCCAGTAAAGGGTTTCCGCCAAAGCCAGCTTTTTTTAGGTCAATAGTCTCCATAATGTTATGTAGCAAGGTGATAACCGGAAAACCGGAGAGCCTGATTAATGCAGGGGTTGTAAGACCTAATGCTGCTGCTACCTTGCCACTGCCAAAACTGGCAAATTGGAGATTGAGTATTACTACATCGGGTTTTTCCTGCCGCACTGCCTTCAAAATGCGTAAAGCGTTAGTTTTTGAGTCAAAATCCCAGCAAGGGACTATACGAGTGGGCGCATAGCCGTCTTTTTCAAACTCAGGATATTGCTCCTTACCCGGCAAGTAATCAACCAGTAGTACCAATTCGCTAACTTCGCGTTTCTGGCGTAGGTATCTGACAAAATGATAGGCATATTCGTTGAGTGAGCCTTTGCCGGGTGGGAAGGTTGTTATCAGCGCAATTTTATAGCTAGGCATTGGAATACACTCCTTTTATATCGTTCATCTTGATTTTGACCAAATCGCGCAAGAAGCGTTGGATTTCTTTGGAGGTATCCACTTTTGAGCCGGGCGCATCTACCCATTCAACCGGAACTTCTGCTATTTTGTAGCCCAATTTTGAACTTAGGTAAAGTATTTCCAAATCAAAAGAAAAGCCGCTGATAGTTTGCGCCGCATACAGCCGATGTGCTGCTTGTTTTGTGAAAAGCTTAAAGCCACATTGAGTGTCTCGCACACCGATTCGGAAAATATAACGCACAATCCAGCGTAACCCCCCGCTTAGTATTCGGCGCAAGATGGTACGATGCGCTTCCTGTGAGCCGTTAGCCGCCCGCGAGCCTACGGCAACATCGTATTGCTCTTTATCCAGCTTAGCTAACAACTTATTGAGTTCTTCTACCGGAGTAGAATTATCGGCATCATCGAAAAGAATGTACTTGCCACGCGCTGCCAGCATTCCCCGCTTGACGGCGCTGCCTTTCCCGCCGTTCTTTTCGGCTACCAACACCCGCAGATTCGCCAATTCGAGTTCTTTGATAAGCTTTACAGTATTATCTTTTGAACCATCGTCAGCAATGATTAATTCCCAATCATAGCCAAAGCTGCAAACGTGCGAGGCTATTGCGCCAATCGTAGGCACAATCCGTTCTTCTTCGTTATAAGCCGGAATTACTATTGAGAGGTAAGGTTCGCCCTTGATAGAAACTGTTTTCCAATTTTCGTAGGCATCATAGCTCATAATTTGCGCCCCTTAGAAACCAAGAAGTAACTATTAATTTTATAATAACATAAGCATGTTACACCATATTTACGATAATATTACCATTATATTAAGCACAATAATTCATTTTTAACTATAATAATACAAAGCATTGTGTTTGATATTATTTTATTACTACATATCAATTATAACAATTGATATTGTGAAATTTTAATGTTTTTTAATATAGGATGTTATAAATCTACGCATTATTATAGTTGGCAAAGGCAAATAATAATTAATTACTAAAAACCGCCGCATATTGCCTCTCCTTTACCTTATTTCAGTCTTTTGCTGTTGACTCACCTTCCCGGTTGTGTTAAAAAAAAGCTAACCACATTTTGAATACACTAGATATTTCGCAACATTTATAAACGGCAAAACTATATTTTTAGTAACTATTCACCCCCTAACCCCCTCAAGGGGGGAAAGAGAGGAAGGGAGTATAGGGGACACCCCTATTACCCCGGCGGGGAGTTTCCCCTGCACCCCTTTTCGTCCGGGCTGTATAGTTACTATTTTTAATTGGTATAATAGAATACTGCTATTGTGGTGACAATGATGTCAGACCAACAATCTAGTGAAGAGGAAGGAAATAAAATGGGAAATCAATATACACCTACAAAAGAAGATAAATTTACCTTTGGTCTTTGGACGGTTGGTAATCGTGGGCGTGACCCTTTTGGGGAAGCGGTACGCGATACCATTTCGCCCATTCGCAGCCTAGAAAGGCTTTCAAAACTGGGCGCATGGGGCGTAAATTTGCATGATAACGACCTCATACCTTTTGGAGCAAGCCTACAAGAGCGTAGCCGGATTGTGAAAGAGTTCAAGAAAGCATTGGATGATACCGAAATGGTAGTACCAATGGCTACCACCAATCTTTTTTACCATCCCGTTTTCAAGGATGGAGCTTTTACCAGTAATGACAAGCGGGTGCGCCATTATGCGCTACAGAAAACTATGCAAGCAATGGATTTGGGCGCAGAATTGGGCGCAAAGATTTATGTTTTCTGGGGAGGGCGCGAAGGCACTGAAGTTGATGCTTCTAAAGATGCACGCGAAGCGATTAAACGCATGCGCGAGGCGATGAACTTCCTGTGCCACTATAACATTGATATGGGCTATGATTTTAAATTCGCGCTCGAAGCTAAACCAAACGAACCTCGCAGTGACATATATTTCCCCACTACCGGGCATATGCTGGCTTTTATCGAAACGTTGGAGCATTCTAATATGGTAGGCGTTAATCCTGAGGTAGCCCATGAGCAAATGAGCGGGTTAAATTTCTACCATGGGGTCGCACAGGCAATCGAAGCAGGTAAGCTATTCCATGTTGACCTGAATGACCAGAAGCCCGGACGCTATGATCAAGATTTGCGCTTTAGTAGCGAGAGCATCAAAGGCATGTTCTATTTGGTTAAGCTACTTGAAGAAAGCGGCTATGAGGGTCCTCGCCATTTTGATGCACACGCTTACCGTTCCGAAGATGAGGAAGGCGTATGGACTTTCGCCTATGGTTGTATGCGCTCGTACATGATACTCAAAGAAAAGGTGCATCGCTTCGAGGAAGACCCTGAAATACAGGCGATTCTCAAGGAATTGAAATCATTAGGTAGCGATTCACCTTTCGATACCGCAAATTACAACAGCGCTACTGCCGAGGCGCTCAAAGCCGCCAGCTTTGATATTGATAATATTGCCAAATTGGGCTTGATGTATGAACAACTTGACCAGCTTGTAATCGAATTGTTACTAGGAATTCGCTAAATCCTAGATTAATATGGGAACGTGTTAAGAGATACGTTCCCAACGTGTAAGCCAAGAGGAAATTTTCTATGCTGAGTATGGCTGCTGCTTTAAAAGGTTTTGAGAAAAACGGTAAAGTTTCCAAACTCACCGAAAATGGCGCTTATAAGGTTACGCTACATCGTCAGTTAGATAGGGAAGACCAAGGACAATTTCTGATTGAGGTTTATAAAGTGGCGCGTAAAGGTGAGAAAGCGCCTGAAAAACCTGAGTTGAATTTACGTTACGATAACTTGACAAAAGCTCTTTCGATTGCCAATCAAGCACTCAGGGGCGGTCTTGATTCTTTGATTTTCTTCAATCGCCTTCCCCAAGATCGTTAATTTTAAGCTGCTATCGTATTGTAGCCATTGCCATTCCGGGCGCAAAGAACCCTCGCCAATACTAGCAAAATGCCGGAGCAAGGGTCTGGTGAATCACTAAGTTAGGTAAAGGCAAGAGGGTTTAAACCCCCTTGCCTTTATTCAGGGTACATTTTGCTTACTTTATTTTTGCTTCGTCAATGGCTTTTTGCGACTGAACCGCGAGGTTGTCTCCGGCAGGCACAAGCTTAATTACCTTTTGCCACTGTTCGATAGCTTTGGCAGGGTCATCCGCTTTGAGTGCATAGCCGTACACATAAAGCGCAAGCGTTTTGTCGGGTTCCTCATCCAGATATTTTTTCAGTTCAGCTTGCGCTTCCTTCAAATTTTGATTATAGAAATAGGAAAAACCCAAACCCAATTGCGCCTTCAATCGGTCGGTTTTTGTTACCGCGGCATTGGGCTGAGTCGCCACTTGTACCGCTTTGCTATAGTTGGTAATCGCGCCAGCAAACTCGCGGCAGCCGTACTCGAAATCGGCATATTTCAATTGGGCTGTAAAATCGGTTGGGTTAGCGGTAATTGGGTCGAGTATCACTGCTCGTTTGGCAGCATCGGCGCATTCTCCCACCGGCTGAGGTTTGAAGCTACCGCCCATTAAACGCCATACGCCATAGCCGAGCGTAAAAAGAACTATTCCTGCGAACAGGATTATCCAGAAAAGTTTCCAAAAAGATAGTTTGTTAACTTCAACTACTTCAGGAATATCACGACCGCGAGTTACAGCGCCGGGTTTTGGAGGTTTTTGTCTAGTTGCCATGTGTAGTTTTCTCTTGTGAAATCAGGGGTTACCACCCCACTAAAATTGGTCCAATATAGGCTAGGGCTGATTTGTCAGATTCAGATTTTGCTTTCCGGTTGGACAAGCAGACGCAAGCGAGCATTGTTCGCACAAAGGCTTGCGGGCGTTACAAACCCGCCGCCCGTGCCAAATGAGCCGATGCGAAACCATTGCCCATTCCTCACGGGGCGAAATTCGCATTAAATCTTGCTCGATTTTCTCAGGGGTTGTTTGTTTGGATAAACCGATACGCGCAGCTAATCGCATCACATGGGTATCAACCGGAATACCCTCGTTCTTGCCAAGCGCGTTGCCCAACACCACATTGCCAGTCTTACGCGCCACTCCCGGCAAGCGAATGAGTTCTGCCATTGTATCCGGCACTTGACCATTGAAATCTTGCACCAGCATTTTACTCATGCCAAGCAAGCTACGCGCTTTATTGCGATAAAAGCCGCAACTTTTAATGATACTTTCCAGTTCTTCCGGTTGCGCTTCGGAGAGGGTTAGCGGGTTAGGGTAGCGAGCAAAAAGGGCAGGAGTGGTCATATTCACGCGCTCATCGGTGCATTGCGCCGAAAGGATAGTAGCCGCCAACAATTGGAAAGCGTTCTGGTAGTTCAATTCGCAATGTGCGTCAGGGTAGCGTTCGACCAAACGGGGGTAAATTATCTCAAATTGGCGCTTTATTTTCGAATAATATTCCTGTTCTGCGTCTTCCACTTCTATGATTTCTCCTGCAACTTTGATTCCGGCTGTTGGTAATTATCGCTTCTTTCGCAGAATTATAACACGCTGTGCCGGGTCTGACTGTTAGGTAAGCATGGGAAAGCAGATACATGGCTGACCGGGATTTTTCTCCCGCCAACTGCAATTAATAAGCTTATTCCACTGATTAGCGGGTGTTGTATAATTAGCATGGTGAAGTAATCTTTAATTCGTCAATTATTTCCGTTGTAGTCTTAGTCATGCAATTTATTTATCCACATATAATAAGCAAATGAAACGATGGCTCCCAGAATTGCTACTTACCATTACCATTGTAATTATGGTATTTCTAACCTTAACGGTAAAATTATACTCGGTACATTTTCCCATTCCGACTGGAACACGCCTAGCGACAACGTTATGCGACCAATCGCCAACTAACCCCCGTTCATCCCGCGCCCTATTTCTGGAACGCTACGCCGAAGATTGGGGGGTGTATTGCGAGGGACCGACATCCCCTTATTACGGACAAAAACGCTATGTCCCGGAGAGCGGAGGATCTTTGGAATGCTCGATTGAACCCGGCAATTCCCCTTACGCCAATATTTATTGCTATCATGATATGCTCTCCAAGCCCAACTCGAAAAGCTTTATCCTAAGCTTTTCTTTCTGGATACCTGCCACTACCTGCGATAATGCAGGAGGCATCTCCTCAGTAATACAGGCACTGGAATTTACCTTTAACAAATTTTACCTGTCAAAAAGATACGAATTCGCGCTCCAATATCAAAATGTGTGGGATGGTTATTCTGCAACGCATGGTCCTGCATGGCATTACTGGAACGCAAACGGAAATTCGGGTAGTTGGTCAGACCTGCCTAACCCTCTCCACCAGTGCCTTCTGGGTAATAGTTGGCATACGTTCTTATTCGAGGGAGAGATAAATAGCAGCGATCAGGTAGTTTATAAAAATTTTACGCTGGATGGAGTTGCAAACGACTTGACAACGATTGCGCCTCAAACTGCGCCCCCTTCCACCTTTGGGGATAAGCTTACTATTAGCGTGCAGCTTGACAGTAATTGGCATGGAGACCCTTACAAATTACTTCTTAACAAAGTTAATTTTATCACAGCAACAAAAAGATGGGAGGTTGCCAGCCAAGCGGATGATGGTACGGGGGGTACAAGCGGGGCTTTTTCATGGGCTATCAAAAACGCGGGGACGGACGAGGCAATTACTTTCCAGCCGACTGTAACACAAATTAATTTTACCGGTTCGCTGAATTATCACAACTTGCAAGCAGGCGCGTTGATTTATGGCAGATGTAGTACAGGGGCAGAGATTACCCTTGATGGCTCAGGCACAGGTATAAACTCCAAAGGGTTGATATTGGATGGAAACAACCTGCTATACGGCATTAAAATTGCCAAGTTCAGCCTCCAACAATTAACCGTCCCGCTCTCTAGCGGCAATAACCAACTTGCCTGTGTGTCTTCCAGCCATATATAGTTTGCCAAACCTCCTTGAATTGCTTTACATAAATGCCGTATAATTCAACGTAGGTTACATTTGTTAAACAGACCTGAGATAAATGCCGATATTTACGAAACACCCTGAAAGAAGCATAGTTCCGGTTGCGGTGGAGATAAGCGAACCGCATCTATCGTGGTGGCACGCCCACTGGTTGAAATTGGCGTTGAGCGGTGCGGCTCTGGTACTGTTTACGGTTGTGGCGGTAATGTGGTGGCGCACTGCGCTGACTACCGTTGAAACTGAGCTTGACCGCAGCCGTAACCTCTACTATGAGGGACATTATACCGAAGCGGTGCGCCGACTGCGGGAGTATGTTAGCAAAAACCCATCCGATTATGAGAGCCGTTTATTGCTGGCACAAGGATTGTTGCAATTGCAACAGCCGCAACCTGCCGCCGGATATTTACGCAATGTACTCGCAACCCACCCCGATGACCCTGCCGCTACCTATTGGCTAGGACGCGCCCTTACCGATGACGGCAAGTATGAGCAAGCGGAACAAACGCTGACTGCTGTTACTAATAACGAATATCGAGCGCGGATGTTGCTGGCGATGGGGGAAAACTACTATCGGCAAAGTCGCTTTCAAGAAGCGCGTCTTATCATTTACGAATCCATAAAGTTGGGAGGCTCTTTTGATACACCCGAAGCGTATCGCGCCAACTATCTTTATTCCCTGCTGCTACTAAGCGACTTGCGTTTTGACGATGCCCGCGCCCAATTCAAACGCACCGCTTCGATTTTCCCCGATGGTAAATGGCAAAATAACGCCCCGCTGGCTTGGAGCATCTCCAAATATAACGAGCGCATACGGCAAATTACAGCACCGCTTCCAGCAGACTCAAACCAAGAAGCCGAAGCGGTTCGGCGCACTAAAGCGGGTTACACCCTGCTAAATGGAGAGGAATTTGGGTTGGCGGAAGAACAACTGGTGCGGGTGCTGCAACTTACTCCCGGCTTCGTGGACGCTCAGGCATACCTCGCCTCTATTTACTGGCGCACCGGCAGAGTTTTGCAAGCACAGGATACGCTTTACTCAGTCTTGAAAACCGACCCCACTAACCGCTTTGCCCGCCAGATTTTTGTACAATTGCTGATAGACCAGTTGCAACATGCACAACCTGCCGTTAATTCTACCGAACAGGTCAATAAAGCTAGGGATTATGCACAAGGATTAATTCAAGGTTTATTGAAAGAACGCCCCGATGACCCGCTCTTGCAGGTGGATTTAGCACGCTTTTATATGGTGCAAGGACAGTACAGCAAAACGGAAGAAGCCTATATCAAAGCACTAGAACTGAACGATAAAGCGCAAATTTCCGGCTTGAACGTGGAAGCATTGCTTCTACAACTCTATACTGAAATTGGGGTTGACCCTTGCGGTAGAGGCAGCATGTTTGCTGAGCGAGTGGTACAAGATTTCCCGCAAGACCCTGATAGTTGGTATTTTGCGGGGCTTTCCAACGTATTGTGCAACAAATACAACCTTGCCATTACCCAATTTCAAAAAGCGTTGGAAATGAAACCCAACTGGCCCCTTGCTACTTACCGTTTGGGCATTGCTTTTTTCGAGCGAGGCGATAAAGAGCAAGCTACCCGCTATTTTGATATGGCTAACGACATCGAACCCAGTAGCCGCTGGGTGCGTCGCGATTAACTCCTTGCGTTAAGTTTTCAGGAATAATAAGCGAATTACCTCATTGTAGGCACACTCTCTATTCTTTTCACAATTATCCTTTGCTATAATCCGCTCTACTAAGTAAAAATGAGGTAAAAATTATGGCATTACCTAAAATAGGTGCAAACGCGCCCGATTTTCAATTATCCGCGCCGGATGGCTCCTTGATACGCCTATCAGACTACCAACAACCGCAATTAATTTGCTTTATGCGGCATTTGGCTTGAATGCCTTGAGCAGAACATCTGGTGCAGTTGCATCAGCCTAATTTTATAGAGCAATTGGTCACTCTGAAAGCACGCTTACTGGTGATTTCATTTGCGCCTCCAGAACATTTCCGCAAATGGCGGGAGTATTGGAAGCAGATTCACCTTGCGCCCGAAATAGCAGAAAAGAGAACGCCTGAAGTCAATCAACTGCTACAGCAGACAGTCTTTCTCAATGACCCATTACTGAAAGTGTACCGTGCTTATGGATTGGGCAAATACTCAATGCTGACGGTGTACGGACCCTCCGTGCTGGCGAAATATACCCTATATGCGGCACAAGGCAAGAAAATCCTCAAAACCCGTGAGGATGTATTGCAGAAAGGGGGGGACTTTGCAGTGAGCGCGGAAGGCAAAATCACCTTTGCCTATAGTGGGCGCAACCAACTCGACCGCCCCCACCCCCAAATTTTGCTTGATTCGTTACTTCGCACCTAAGTTTAAGGCGGTCTGTCTGGAAAAATCAGTCCGTTCTACTTTGCCACGCACCCACAAACCCAGCTATAATATGCACAATCGTATCATTAGCCCGTGACAATCTTCTAAAAGTGTGCTTTCGCCACTATAGGCTTCTATTAAGATTTTCAGGGTGTGAAATTCGTTTTCACCCGATATTATTCTTAAACCCATATACTAATGTATGGACTATTTCTTATTGCTTAACTTGCCAATCAATGATGAATGGAGGACACAAAGATGAATGTAGCTACCAAAACCGGGGAGATTACTACCGGAGATGGCGTAACTTTGCGCTATATCGAGGCGGGCGAGGGGCAACCGCTCGTGATGATTCCGGGTTGGTCACAGACAGCCGCCCAATATAGCCATCAAATCGAGGGTCTTTCGGATCGCTATAGAGTTATTAGCCTTGATATGCGCGGGCATGGGGATTCAGACAAGCCCAATAGCGGCTACCGAATAGCGCGTTTCTCTCAGGATTTGCATGACATATTGGTGTCGCTTGACCTGCAAAACGTGGTGTTGCTGGGTCATTCGATGGGCTGTTCAATAATTTGGAGCTATTGGGATACCTTTGGCGCAGAGCGGATTTCAAAACTTGTGCTAATAGATCAGGTAGCCTTCGTGACCTCGAACCCGGATTGGAGCGCGGAAGAACTGGAAGCGGCAGGCGCAATTTTTGACCATCCGACACTGGTTGGTCTATGCAATGGAATAGCCGGACCAGAGGGAGATGCTACCAGCGCCGGTTTGGTTGGGAGCATGTTCACAGGAGCCGCCGCTGATGAATTGAAACAGTGGGCTGTTGATTTGAACCTAAAGTTTCCGCGTCAATACGCCTCCACGCTATTGTACAATCACTGCACGCAAGACTGGCGCGATGTGATTCCTCAAATTAACATTCCTAGCTTAGTAATCGGCGGAACGGTCAGCATATTTCCGGCAAAAGCTATAGAGTGGGTACATCAACAAATCCCCGGCTCGCAACTGGCAATATTCAATGAAAGCGAGGGAGGCAGCCACTTCATGTTTATCGAGGGAGCAGCCAAACTGAACAACCTTATAAGAGATTTTATCGATTAATCCCTACTGACGGTGGTTTCCGGTTGTTAGTTTTGTTCACTTCTCCCCATAGCACAAAAACGTTTTTTCAGGCAAGTGGTTTGAAACCGCTTGCCTGTTTCTTACTTCTCATTTCCCCTTGGAAAGCGCATATATACCATAGAATGTTATGGGTATGTTCCTATAATATAACTTTTCAGATATCCATGAACGGTTACAAGAATCTGGCTAAAATCGAACCATTCTAACTATATTTAGGCTCGAATTTCAAATCAAAAGCATTTTCTATATGAAAATTAATATTGCATCCCTACTTTTTAATTGCAGTTTGTGATAAACTATCTTTAACATGGGTATCTTCTTTCTACATTTACTGCACATATTTGCTCCTGCACTTATCTACGCCGATAAGGATGAAGATAGATGACCATTATTGAGTCACAGACAATAGGCAAGAAAGAAACGATTAGTAAGCTTTTATTATATTCGATACCTGAAAAAGCTTACCTGTATCGTTATGGGCTTGCCTTACTTTTGGTTATATTTGCCACACTTATAAAGCTGGCTTTAGTTTATTCAACGGATAACCCTAAAGACCCTTCTGTCCCTTTTTTAGTCTATATCCCCGCAATAATATTTGCCGTCTGGTATTGCGGCATTAAGCCGGGAATTATTACCCTAATTTTAAGTGCAATCGCTGGAGACTTTTTTTTCGTAGCGCCGATTTACAATATTTCGTTATTTTCTAATTCGGGCTTGCCCAATCTTCTGATTTTTATCTTCGATTCAATGCTTCTCAATCTTTTGATTCACAATTTACGCAAATATATAAACCGTTCTGAAATAGTAATAAAAGAACTTAGAACGGCAGAAGCCACTGTAAAAGCGCAAAGTGAACAGTTGAGAGTAACTTTATTAAGTATTGGAGATGGGGTCATTGCAACCGATTCTAACGGCTGCCTCACGCTTATAAATCCAGAAGCACAAAGATTAACCGGTTGGAAAGAAGAAGAAGCGCTGACACGTACTATAACCAGCATTTTCGAAATAGTTAACGAACATAGCGGAAAGAAAGTGGAAAGCCCGGTAGAAAAAGTATTGTTAGAGGGCAAAACAATAGAGATGGCTAACCACACCATGCTAATTTCGAAAGAGGGTAATCATACCCCTATCTCTGATAGTGGCGCACCAATTCTCGATGATTTAGGCAATATCATAGGCGTGGTTCTAGTTTTCCGCGATGTCACCGTAGCTCGCCATGCTGAGTTCGAACGTGAACAAATCCTTGAACAGTTAAAAGCAGAGCATGTCTTCCTTGAAACTGTCATAGAGCATCTGCCAATCGGTGTTTTTATATCTCAAGTTCCTTCCGGCGAATTATTGCGCTGGAATCCTGCTATGGAACAGCACTGGCAATATGATGTTAACCACCATAATGGAATATTTGATTATCAAAACATACGAATCTTCCATAAAGATGGCACGCAATATTTACCGGAAGAATGGCCGCTGGAACGCGCTATTTCTCAAGGAGAAATAATTAGAGATGAAATGGTTCGCTTCCAGCCAGACCATAAAACTTGGCGCACCCTACTAATCAGCGCCGCACCGATATATAACAGTCAAGGGGAATTAACTGCAATTGCCAACACCGTTAGAGATGTAAGCGAGCTATTGTCCCTAGAAGAGCAACTGCGACAAACCCAGAAAATGGAGGCTATCGGAAGGTTAGCCGGTGGCGTAGCGCACGATTTCAATAACATATTAACAATAATTTTATCATATACAGAATTGTTAGAAATTGAACTTAAAGAGCAAGCGCAAGATACTGATATTATAACTGAAATACAAAAAGCCGCCAAAAAAGCCGCTTCCTTGACAAGTCAGTTGTTATCATTCAGTCGCCGTCAAGTAATAAAAGCCGAAGTCCTTGATGTAAATCCAATTATTTCAAATATGAATAATATGCTACAACGGCTTATCGGTGAGGATATTTTGCTTGATTACGACTTACAACCTAACCTAGGTAAAATACGGGCAGATGCTGGACAACTAGAGCAAGTAATTATGAATATGGCTGTGAATGCCCGTGATGCAATGCCCGGAGGAGGCACCCTCAAGCTTAAAACCTCTAATGTAACCCTAGATGAGGCATATGCGGGTGAACACTACGAGGTCAAGCCGGGAGCATATATCCTGATAGAGATTAGCGATAATGGAATAGGAATGGATTATGAAACACAAATCCATATTTTTGAACCATTTTTCACCACCAAAGAACCAAACAAAGGCACCGGATTAGGGCTTTCAATTGTGTATGGAATAGTACAGCAAAACAACGGGCATCTCTGGGTTTATAGCGAAAAAGGGGTAGGAACTGTATTTAAAATTTATTTGCCGTTGGTCTCAGCGTTGGTAAAGCAAGCAGTGGATTTAAAACCAACCAATAGGATTGTAACAAAAGGCACAGAAACTGTCTTGCTGGTCGAAGATGAACAGCTTATAAGGAAACTTGCCAGCAAAATTCTGAAAGAAAATGGCTATACGGTACTAGAGGCACAAAATGGCTTCGAGGCACTGGAAGTTTCTGAAAATTTTACAAATACAATTCATTTATTAATAAGTGATATGGTAATGCCCAAAATGGGAGGATGGAGCCTTTCGAGAGAATTGATGAAAAAATACACCGATCTAAAGGTTCTACTTATGTCGGGATATTCCAGCGATTTGGTCCCTAATTTGAATTTAGCCGAAGAATTGAACTTCCTAGAAAAACCTTTCACCGCTATTGAGTTTATCTCCAAAGTGCGGACGGTATTGGATAACAAACTTAATTAACGGTCTGATTTCATATAAAATGTGATTCGGAGGCGTGTCAGATTTTTGCATTGAGAAAATCAGGATTAGGAGAATATAAAACCCGACCAACCTTCATTGGTCTCTTGGAATGGTTTGCCGTCTTATGACCGTCACCCATATAGGTCAAACCATTACATTGGTATTTAAGCCACCAATCAATCCAGTGCCGCTACCGCCAGATTTAGATGAGTTCTTCCTCGAACAGCTTGAAACGAACTTTTTGACCCGGTAGCAATTGTGCGATAAGCGGCAAATCGGTTTCGGCAACTACACCAATAATGGGATAACCGCCTGTAACTTGATGATCCGCCATCAGGATAATCGGTTGTCCGTCCGGTGGAACTTGGATTGTGCCAAAAACCGTGCCACATACCGCAATTTCTGCCCATTCTTCGCCCCGATATAGCGCCCTCTCACCCTTTAGGCGGTAGCCCATACGCTCCGATTCGCTACTAATTTCGTAGGACGCTTGGCAAAGTAATTCTAGCGAATCGAGCGCAAAGTGTTCAAGATAAGGTCCCGGAACAATATGCGCTATTACCTCTTTGCCGTAGTGTGGGCGCAAATCTTGCGAGTACGAATGTCCTGCCGCCCCTGCCAAATGCTGCACAGGTTTAAGATAATCGTTAGCGTTGGTGAGTATATCGCTTGCATTCAAAGTACGCCCTAGCCCGGCGTAACCGCCAAAGCGAGCATGTACATTGGTGGAACGGCTGCCCATCAGTAGGGGCGCATCCCAACCGCCATGCACTGCCAGATATGCCAGCCTGCCTTCTGCCCCTGCAAAATCGAGGGTTTGTCCGGCACGCACAAACACGCTGTGCCACATTGGGATAGGACGCTTGTTAAGGCGAGGTTTGAAATCGCTGCCGGTTATCGCAATCAACGCCTTTTGCTCGAATCTAAGTGTTGCCCCGCGCAAGGTCATTTCGAGAGTAGCGGCATGTGGCTTATTGCCGACCAATTCGTTGGCGGCACGGTGGGCGAAACGGTCTAAAGCGCCACCCGGCGTTACTCCGTAGGGCTTGCCGCTGGTACGTCCTAAATCCTGAAGGGTGGAGAAAATCCCCCCGTTCTGCACATGAACCCGACATTCAGGATGGTTGCACATTTTATTTACTCCAAACTGGAATCAAGGTTGTGTATATTGTGCTGGTAATGGTCAAGCTCTTTCGCGGTGATGGGAAAAAACTGTACCAAATCACCGGGTTGAAATCGAGAGGGCGGTTCGCATATCGGCTCGAAAACTGAGAGCGGCGTATAACCCAACAACCTCCACCCGCCCGGCATATCAAGCGGGTAGATGCCCGTCATTCCGGCAGCCAGCGCTACAGCGCCACGCCGGACTCGCGTGCGGGGTCGTGCTATTCGCGGCAAGTCAATTTCAGGCGGCAATGCGCCCATATAAGCATAGCCGGCGGTAAAGCCTACGATATATACCGAGTAGATAGCGGAAGAATGTAGCCTGATGACTTCCTCTATGCTCAAACCTTTAAGCCGCGCTATTTCCTCAAGGTCTTCGCCATAGTCGCCCCCATAAACCACTGGGATGCGATGCCGTCTTGCCGGATTCAAGCCGCCCCCTGCCAGATAGTGGCGCAAGTATTCCGCAAATTCAGGCGATTCGCCCACTTCCTGAAGCCAACTCAGAGTTGCCCTCATGTTGGGTTGGGTTGGTTCAAGCGGAATCAGTACACTATCGTAACCCGCTACCAAGCCCTTTTCCCATTCTGGGTGTATTTCGCGTAGATATTGGGTACAACCACGCGCCAGCAACAGCCGTTTGTAACGAGTTGTGGCATCCAACGCTGCATGATTTTCAGCGCCGCTTGGATAGGTCAGCCGCGCCAGAATAGCATTATTTCCTAAAGGGCGCGGGTCGAGAATACGGTGAGGCAATACGGGAAAATCGGTTGACACTTTTAATTCTCGCCCCGCTTTTGTAAGGCGCAAGTCTTGATATTTTCTGTGGCAAGCGTCTCGCGTAGGTGTCGGGCAATTTCCAAAGCGGTAGGACCATCGCCATGTATGCACACCGTGTCCGCCTGTAATTCCAAGATTGAGCCATCGCTTGCTATGATTTCGCCTTTTTTAACCAAACGCACCACTTGTTCTGCAGCTTTAACCGGGTCGGTAATAAGGCTACCCGGCAATTTTCGATTTACCAACGTGCCATCTGGGTTATACTTTCTATCGGCGAAAGCTTCTCGCGCCACCTGCAAACCTGCTCGATGTCCTGCTTCAATCATCAGGGGAGAGGTTGCAAGCGCGACCATTATCAGCGTTTGGTCGAAGCGGGCGATGCCCCGCGCAATTGCTTCTGCTACCGGCAACTCCAACGCCGCCACGTTATAAACCGCCCCGTGTGCCTTAACATGGGTCAAGGTTGTACCCTGTGTGTGGACAAAAGCTGCCAACGCGCCGATTTGATACAGGATAAATGCCTCGATTTCAGCAGGAGTCATCTCCATTTTGCGCCGCCCGAAGCCTTGCAAATCAGGGTAAGAGGGATGCGCCCCAACTGCTACACCCTTATCTAACGCCAGCCTTACCGTTTCGGACATTACCAGCGGGTCACCCGCGTGGAAACCGCATGCCACGTTTGCAGAAGTAACATATTCCAACAAGGCAATGTCATTTCCAAGCTTATAATGTCCGAAACTCTCGCCCATATCGCAATTTATATCAATTTGCATTAATCTCACCCAATAAAGCACTTCTCACTATAGCAAGACAACCGACGGAATGCGGATGATTAGCATCGAGTGTTATTGTTACTTTGAAATATAACTGTCTTGATTATTAAGGAAGCGGTCGCGTCACTTCGTAAATATACATAGTATCTATGGGACGGGCGATTGCGAGTACCTGCTTAAATTTTATATTAGGATACAATGCCAAAAAATCCTGAGTAGGGTCTAGTTTTGACGAAACATAAATCAAAAACAGATTGGTCTTGTCACTTGCCAATAATTGTTTTTGTACCTTTGACGAATCGATATTGTTGAAGTTAATATGTATAAATTCACTGTGTCCATACATTAGTACACTAAGGTAATCACTAACCCACGAATATTCCAAAACAGCTAATGGCTGTTGACGTACCGCTTGTTCTTTGAGTAAAAAGTCGCTTGCTTCAGAAGCACCTTTACCTGACGACATACCTATTTGATACTGGACTTTATCAAGTTGAGGGAGCGCAGCCTCAACTGGCGCTGTTACCGCTAGGTAATCAAACCAGAGTGCCGGTAATAACACTATTGCCAGCCCAATATAGCCCCATTTAATCATTCGGTGTTGTCTCAATTTATTAAAGATTAAATCCAATCCCCCGGCGGCAACTACTATCAGCGGTAGCATTATATACAGCATATAACGAGGAAAGAAAAGTCGTGAAAAGAGAAAGAGCGGAACAATCGCGAAAAGAGTGGATAATACCAACGGGGTAGCAATCCGCCAACGTTGAGTAAATAACCAGCCAATTCCGATCAAGCAAACAAGCAAAAGGGGAGGGGTTACATAAGCATAAAACCACTGAACAAACTCCGAAACACTGTTCAACATATCGTTAAAGGTGGGGCTGCCTACATAACTGAAGCGATGAGAAGAATCCCAATCTCCTTGATATTGGCTTACAAAGAAAATTGTGCTAAGCCAGTAGGTTGCGTATGTTATCCCTATTCGCGGCAAATAGTTAGCCCAACGTCTTGGCGAATATATAAATATTAGCAATAACCCTGATATTGGTAACATCAGCAATGACAGTAACTTGGTAAGTAGAGCAGCAGAAAGCGCCAACCCTGTCAGTATGCCGAACAACAAAACCTGACGCGGCTTGGAGACTTCCAGCAAACGCAGGGTGAAGTATATAGTGATACCGATGAACGTTGCAGACATTGGGTCAACCAGTGACATACGCTCATGCCAGAAGGAATAAGGGATAATTGCCCATAATCCTGCCGCTATCAAGCCGCCCCGTGCTGAAAAAAGGCGTTCGCCGATTTTGTAGCATACCAGAATTGTAACTAATCCGGTAAATGCGCTTAGCCAGCGACCCCACAACAGCAAGTTGTCTAAACCTGTGAAGAGATACACAGCCGATAAAACCCAACTATAAAGAATTCTCCCTTCCGATGCCAAAAAAAACAACGAGTTTGTGCCATCCACTACATAAGCTCCCGCTTTGGTATGGAAAGTCTCATCCACAAAAATAGGTAAGACAAGCGGGTTTGCCAACCGTCCGGCAAAGCCTATTAACACAATTGCTGCCAGAATGTACAGGTATTTTTTAGGGGTAGTTTCTCTCGGTTTTGGCAACACATTTATTTCATGTTCAGTTGGGCGAAATTGAAGAAAAGTTAGATATTTGCTGGCAAAATTGAGTAGCCACGCCAACCCAAGAGAAAGGAAAATTATTCCTACAGCATCCCAAATATAAGTGATTGGCATGGGCAAGAGTCGGAGAGCATCTGATTGAGCATTAACCGTAAACCAACAGGCAAATGCACCACTCACTAACCCGATAGCATAGGGCCATAGAGGACGTTTACGCCAGCCCCTTATCGCCACTACTATCTCGGTAAAGAGCCAACTCAGCCCAATTCCCAGTCCTATAGAAATATAGATAAGTGTTTGACCGGGTAATCCAAATCCATTTTTACTGTTTAGCTCAATTTCGGTTAACAAGATGCCCAATCTGCGACCATCACCGGGTAAATAGCTGGGAGTCTTGAACTTAAGAATCATACCTTTGGAAGATATTGCTGAAGCCGGAATATCAAAGCGGTAGTTTTGCAAATTGTTATCAGGAGTGAAGGTAAATAGCAAATTATCGTTGTCGTCACGCACCTCAACCGAACGAGATTGTAGGCTCAAAGCGGTTAGGCGCAATTCGTACGGGCGGATTGGCGCAACTAATAACGAAATTTTCCACTCAGGGCGAGTCCAGCGATAGGCGAACTGTTCGTTTTTTTCTTCCCCAAAAACTCCTTCTACATTAGGTTCAATATTCGGCAAACCCGTACCAGCACTATATGAGACTGAGCCTTGCACCAGAGAAGTAGCAAAAAGAAATAGAATTGTGACTAATGCTAGAGAAGGCCAAACCCATTGTAGAATGATTTTTAGGTTTATAGCTCGGTTAGCAACTTCAATTTTGGTTTCTGTTTGCTTTTGACTTGTTATACCCAAAGCTGCGTGTCCCTTCCTAATTGATTACATATATTAAGCTGTAGATATTTGGAATCTTCTGTCAGGTTTTGCGCTTAACCCACGCCGTATTTCCCCAAAATCTATAACAACTGTTTGTGTTTTCCACCGCTCCCTCCACGATTCGAATGGGAAGATGGGAAATTGCTTAAGCTTTAATATTTGGCAATATTACAACAGATTTATCTGGAAAACAAAATGACTCCATGCGTATTGTGGAGTCATCCTGTTTCTTATTTAGCTAACTTATTAGTAGGTTTGCAATTATGATGCCAATTGATGCTCGGTATTAATCTGATTCAGATTGAAGTCGAAAGAGTATGCTGAGTTATCAAGGGTCGGAATATCCCAAACTACCGTCCAGCCTGCCGCTTTCGCCAATTTCCTCAGCTTATTATCTGATGCTGCCGATAGAACCACCTTAACGCCCAACTTGCCCGCATAACGATTGACCACTTCAAGTTTGTCGAGGCTGTTTAATAGGCGTGAAGAACTTTCAGGAGACCAAATCAAAATGTTCTCAGGCTTGTCATTCTCGTAAACCATTACTTCCATTGCTGCCAGCAAGCGGTATAAATCCTGATATTTGGTTGTAATTAGTACGGGTTCCATATATTTATTTTCCTATTCTGGTAAAGAAATTTCAGTATTGGTAGAAGTAATACAAGGCTTGAAAAAATATATGCTGTATAACTTCCATTTAATATTAGCATAAATCCCGCACAGACAAAATCGCGGTTTTGTGAAGAAAGCATGGATACTATGTTTGAGTTTGCACAAAAACAAGATGGCTTCTCCATTCACAAGGATTGTCAGCGCTTTGCGCCTAATATATGGGATTTACAACAGCTTGTAACATAGCCGCACAATCTGCAATCCTAAATTTCTCTTTGTATATAGTAGCTTGAAATTTTATCTGGTATTATTGTAGTAGCTGTATCTCTTTATGCTCAGTCGGCTGTAGAAATGATTTAACCGGGAGGTTAACATGTCTCAAGAAAACCCCGTCCAAGCTACAACGAAAGTCGTGAGGTCTTTTAACCCTGACAAAACTGTGAAGGAATTAGTAGAGGAAATCAGGGAATTAGCCGGAGAAAAGCATGCCGGTTTTTTCAAAGCTTTGGGCGAAAATGCCAAGAGTAAATTTGGCAAAAAAGAAGGAAGCGATCTTAAAATCCCCTTGAGTTTGCTCAAACTTAAAGCGGTGGATCTGGCAACTATTACCAGTGTAGTATTATACCTAGATAGCGTTGGGTCAGGTGACAAGACCCTGAATGCGCTGTTATCCGAACAAGGCTTAGGCAAAATTGAAGGGCAGCTTAACTTCACCCGCTTTGCCTCTCAGGTAATTATTCAAAACCGCAAGGAAAAAATAACTGCCGTAAAATCCCCCACTAGGGAAGTGAAACCTGTTGTCCAACAACTGGTTGAAGCAAAATTACCAAAACCTGTTGCTCAACCTGCTGCAACGAAACTATCAAAACCTGCTTCCAAGCTGTTTGATGAAGAAAAGCCAAAGGCGCCTACGAAACAATCTTCTGGCAATATTTTATCCAAGCCCAAAAGTGTGCAGTTGCCGAAGTCGCCTGCAAAACAGGCTGCCGGCGGAATTTTATCAAGGGCTGTAAAGCGTTTCTCCTCAACAGAGGCTAATGTTGAAAAAGCCCCTGTTGAGGCTAAAGCCAATTAATTACAATACTTGAGCAAATCCGGGAGAATTTTTGCCCGGACTTGTTTTTAGCTTTTCAGCTTGTAATTGTGTGCAAGGTCAATTGCATATTTTAGGTTATTCCATGAGACTTCGGATGGTACGGTGCAATCTGCCGCCAGAATAAAGCGTTCGGGCGCTTCTTCAATAACCTTTTCTACGCTTTCACGGATTTGAGCAGGCGTACCATTGGTAATAATTCCCTTGCGCTCCAAGCCCCCCATATAGGGTCGGTTAAAGAATTGCGCGGCATCTTTGGGAGTCAATGCTTTATTCCCAACTTTTAAAGGAGCGTTTACTATTGTACCGGGGTAATCCGCGAACTTCCCAAAATCGTCATAATCGAGGTGGTAATCACAAACATGCAGAATATTAAACAAGCATTCCCGGTTGGCTTCTTCCATTAAAACCAAATCATAGGGTTTGATATATTTCTCGAAGACTGTCGGGTCATTAAAACGCCCGGTTTCACCACCCTGTGTAGAAGTATAGAAACCGTCCACCCCCAACTTGATACACTCTCGCGTGAACAGCAAAAGGCTTTCGGTAATTGTTTCCAGACCTTTCTTGATTAATTCAGGCTCGGTGTTTAAAGCCGCAGTGACAATCTCATCGTTGGTAGAATGTACTGCACACATAAAGGGGGAGTAAAGCGTAACTACCACCACTGCCTCATGTTTGATAGCCTTAACTAAACCTTCTATGGCTTCCAATTGTCCTTCATAAAACTCGCGACCGTAATACGGCATTTTGAGCCAATCGGCGGGAGACTGGATTTCTGGAAGCGTGGGATATTTACCTTCATATTGTATTTTTAGCAAGTCCATACCTGTATAGCGGAAATACTCCAGATGCTTCTCAACTGCCGCACGTCCGGTGTGAAATTCATTTGGAAAATGCAGAAAAAAGGCGGCTGGGATGTAGGAAAATGGTTTGCTACTATCAACCACACTTAAGATTGCATCGCGCTTGTTCATAATAATTCCTTTCTGGAAATGGCATCATTTTTTTGTGAGATTGCCCCAGTTTAGTGGAGCGCGGGAATAGTTAGACCGATAACTGCTCGAAATCTACATGTATCACATAATTTAACGACAAATGTAATCGCTGCTTATTATAAAATAACTGTCCTAGCCTGCATACTCTCAAAATTATAACGTTCTCTTAAGCGTTAATCTACTCTTGTTTTAAGGAAATAGGTAAAGTATAATTTCGCGGGCAATGAAGCTTAAAGTATTGGAAGGATGTAATGTGAATGGTCAGATGGTGGAATATCACACTTTAATAACGGATTCGGTAGAAGCAGCCGCCGCATGCTTACGGCTCGGTCAGACAGTTATTTTTCCAACCGAAACGGTGTATGGGCTGGGCGCGGATGCGACTAACCCGGCGGCAGTATTGGCGATTTATGAAGCCAAGCAACGCCCTGCCGATAATCCGCTAATCGTGCATATTCACGATCTGACGCAAGTAGAAGAACTCGCGCATAGTGTGCCTACCTACGCTTATAAGCTTATGGAGCATTATTTCCCCGGTCCACTTACCATTTTACTCCACAAAAACTCTATCATTCCCGATATTACAACGGCGGGTAGCAAATTGGTATGTCTGCGAATGCCTTCCTTGCCGATAGCTCGCGAGTTTCTCGTAGCTTGTAATTTGCCGGTAGCTGCGCCGAGTGCCAATATTTCAGGTCGCCCTAGTCCCACCCGTTGGCAGGATTGCCTAGAAGATATGGACGGTAGAGTAGGGGCTATTTTGCGCGGTCCCGAAGCCACACATGGGTTGGAGTCCACAATTGTGGATTGTACAGGTACGAATCCGGTATTAATACGACCCGGCATCATTACACTGGAAGAATTGGCACAACTTGTACCGGGTATTGTGGCACATACTGCCAATAAGGTAATAGCGTTACCCGGTATGAAATACCGCCACTATGCCCCTCGCGCTCGTGTGTTTATGTTGGAAGGAGGGAGTCAACCTTCCGCCGGATTGTTGGAACATCCGGTGGCTTATATTGGGCTTGAGCCGCCTGCTTTTGAAACCGATTTCCAACTGATTCTTGATTCTGCGGTGCAATATGCCCATGAGCTTTTCGCTTTCATGCGAGAATGCGACCGTAGGGAGATAAGTCAGGTTTACGCCCAACGTTTGCCGGAAAAAGGCATTGGGCGTGCGCTTATGAACCGACTTAATAAAGCTGCCGAAACACCCCTTTAGGCTAAAGACAAAATCTAATGAAAAAGCCCCTTCCGGTAAAGGAATAGGGGCTATTTAAAAGCTATAGCTGGAAGCCCAATACCAGAAATACGGTTTTCCCTGTGACATCTGTATTAGTGTATGCTTTCGCCATAGTTGAATCGTAAACCATTACCAGCAAACCATCAGTGAAGTTTGAGGAAAAAGCGGTAATAGTACGCTGTCCCGAAGTGTTACTTTCGGTCACGTTAGAGTATCCTTTGGCGCTCAGTTCACCTTTGTAGAAAGCCACTACTTTATCCTGCGAGTCACCGCTGGCATAGAGATTGTAGTTGAACTGTTTGTAACTGGAGAAACTCTGTTCAAATGCGCTTTTAACCAGTGAATTGATTTCAAGTTGCTGTGCGTTGGGATACACCGAAACAACGCTGCTGCCCTGCTGCACTGCCACAGTAGTAGTTGCTTTGGTCGTTCCAACTGCCGCAGTAGTGGCTGCTTTGGTCGTTCCAACTGCCACAGTAGTAGTTGCTTTGGTCGTTCCAATTGCCGCAGTAGTGGCTGCTTTGGTTGTACCGGTGAAGGCTGCACCTGAGCCACTGATGATAAGTATCAGCGAATCTTTAGCGTTGATTCCGGTAATACCTGTTGCACTAGCAATACTACCGGGGAAGCCAACTATACCCACTGCATTGGCTCCCTTCTGGTAAATAATGATGAAAGCACCTAGGGTTTCAAGTTGAGATAAAGTACCGGAGTCTGCTTGTCCCATCGCTGTGTTGGTGAGGTCGTTCCAGCCCTGTTTAGGAAATTCGCTCTGATAGAACGATTTAATCGTAGCAGTATCATCGGCGCTGCTGAAAGCATCCACTGTACCGTTAGGTACATTTCCTATACTATCGGCGAATTGACTCTTTACCGCATCGGGAAGAGTAACAGTTGTTAAGCCCGGATAAGCCGGAATATTTGAGACGCTGCTATTACCACTGCTAGTCGTTCCGGCGGCAGTGGTTTTACTTCCAGCGGTAACCGTGCCTATTGCAGTGGATTTTGCGCCGGGAGTTGCTTGGGATGAACTAGTAGCAGTAGAGGCGGAAGCTTGCGTGCTATCCCCTTTGTTGCCGCTTGTCACTACCAATACGATACCCACGATAGCGCCGATTATGACAATTAGCCCGACCACGATAGCGATAATTAAACCGGTGTTACCCTTTTTCGGAGGTGGTGGCGTTTGCCCGTAACCGCCTTGCCCATAGCCCTGTTGCTGAGGATAACCGCCCGCCGGAGGGGGATAACCACCGGGTTGTTGATAACCGCCCGCCGGAGGGGGATAACTACCCTGACCGGGGTCGGTTGGTTGACCGTAACCGCCGCCCTGTGGCGGATAATTTCCATAATTTCCACCGGGACCCTGTGGAGGATTCATTTTCCAACCCTTTCACTAATACTCTAATTGGTTCAGATTTTTTGGGAAAATTCTGATTAATTTTGTTACAGCCGTATTAACCAATAATATAGTTAGATTACTGTAGAGTCTATGAGTAACCTCACAGAATATTCAAATATGTTGGTAAAGATGTGATTTCAGGATACTTGTTCTGTCCCTTGCATCTTCCCGCTTGCACTAACTTTGAAGGAGAGATATAAATCGAGGAAGAGGTTAACAACTCTCCTCCTCTAGCCTGAAGATAAAAACAGGCAAATTCTAAGCCAAACCTTTATTTGGCAACCGCTTTATAGCCCGCTTCCAGCACAACCAGAATATTACCTGCGGGTAGGCTGCCTGCATACGATTTTAAAATCCCTTCGTTGCGCCCACCTGTACCAATCATAATAACGGACAGTACCTGCTGGTCTTTTACAAAGCCCAATACCCAACCGTTGCTGCCCAGCGTGGTGGCTTTAAGAATTTCTTGGGTGCGATCACTCCAACCGAGCTTGGTCATTTCGTTGCGATACCAGTTCTGAGTATCGGAAAGAGCAGAATTTGTGCTGTAAGCGCTTACTTTCGGGTTGGGAAAACTAGCATTATTGTTATCTTTTAACAATTCGGCGGTAAAGGCAGTGTCAAGTGATATTGGAGTAGTACCAGTATATTCCGGCACTTTGTAATCCTTATTGCTAACGGAGGCACTTTGTTCGCCGCATGCCGCTAGAATCAACGACAGCAATAATAAGGCTAATGGCACGAGCAGATACTTTTTACGTTTCAACTGAGGCATCGGATTTCTTTTTCCCCTGTAACCAATTGTGTAAGCTGGAAAGTAAAAATGGATGTAATTAATACATCCACTTTGAAGATCGTAGCAATTATATACTATTTCAAGCGTTAAAAGAACCCCTGAATAGAAATTTACTGTGGGGCATTGGCAACCATCTTCGTTTTTTGGTTTCGCTTCAGACTTAGACGAGTTCTATGCTGAGAGCCACTGCCCCGCCACCGCCCAAGCACAAAGTTACAAGCCCTCGCTTGCCGCCGGTATCCTGCAAGGCGTGAATCAAAGTAGTTAGGATTTTTGCGCCGCTCGACCCGATTGGATGCCCTAAAGCGATTGCGCCTCCCCGCACATTTACACGGGTGAGGTCGAAGTTCAGTTCTTTGTGGTTTGCCAACACCTGCGCCGCAAACGCTTCATTGACTTCTACCAAATCAAAATCGCCTAGCTTTAAGCCGGTTTGTTCCAGCAATTTATTTACCGCAAGGGGTGGCGCAGCAAAGACATATTTAGGCGCAAGCGCGGCGGAAGCATATCCGGTGATACGGGCTTGTGGCGCAATTCCGTATTGCTCGGCAGCGGTTCGGCTGAGTATCACCATTGCGCTTGCTCCATCGCTCAAACCGGGCGCATTGCCAGCCGTAACCGAACCGCCTTGTGGCTTAAAAGCGGGTTTCAGGGCTGTCAACGATTCAAGAGTCGTATCAGGGCGGGGCGGTTCGTCCACCTCGAACAAGGTCACACCCTTTTTGCTTTTTATTTCAACCGGAGTAATTTCGCGTTTGAAAACCCCTGCTTCAATAGCATGTGCGGCTTTGCGCTGGCTGTTGTAAGCAAATTCGTCTTGCGCTTCACGGCTAATTTCAAATTTATCGGCTATTAACTCCGCGCTCATACCCATGTGCAGGTTTTCAAAGGCACACCACAGCCCATCATGAACAACAAGGTCAACCAGTTCGCCATTACCCATCCGGTAGCCGTTACGAGCTTTAGGTAGCATATAAGGTGCGCTGCTCATGCTTTCCATACCGCCTGCTACCACTATATCCTGCTCACCCGCTTTAATCGAATTAGCTGCCAGCATTACCGCTTTCAAGCCACTTCCACAAACTTTATTGATAGTTAGCGCCGGAACTTCGGCAGGAACGCCGCCTTTTATAGCTGCTTGTCGCGCTGGGGCTTGCCCTTCTCCCGCTTGTACTACGTTTCCCATAATCACTTCTTCGACCAATTCGGGGCGTAGCTCAGCGCGTTTCAAGGCAGCACGAATAGCAAGTGCGCCCAATTCCGGAGCGGTGTACCCGCTCAATGCGCCGAGAAACTTACCGGTAGGCAGACGAGTTGCGCCTACAATTAACGCTTCGTCACTTTTTAATTTTGCCATGTCAGCCTTCTTCCATTTTTTATGATCTGAATTGTTATTCCTATGATAGCATGGGTTGTTCAAAGTTACGTATATTTATGCTATACTTTACTCCAGTGGAGAGGAGTAGCCGTCCACTAATTGGTCGCCTAACCGCTCCCTACTACCTCCTTCCTAATTATATAACCTATGTAGCCTTTATTGCGGATATACCAGATTGTGCAATAGAGATAACTCGACTGTTGACTGAACAACCGAAAGCACCTTACTATGCCGGAGCCTGAAAAGCTGGATACCGAAACCATTGTCCCTGCCTCCGCTACCATGGAGTTGGTCAGAGTAGAACTGCCTCCCTCGCTGCCCCTTGACCAGAACCCCGCTGCCATCTACTTGGCTTCGCTCCGCCCGGTTGGTCGTCGCGGAATGCGCCGCGCCCTTACTGCCATAGTTGAAACCATCAAGGGCGAATCCTCCGACCCGCTCGACTTTCCTTGGCACACCCTCCGCTTCCAACACACCCAAGCCTTACGCGCTAAACTCGCCGAACGCTACCGTCCTGCCACCGTCAACCACATGCTCTCCGCCCTCAGAGGGGTACTTTCCCAAGCCGAGAATCTTGGGCTTATCTCCGCTGACGATTTCCGCCGCACCACCAAAATTAAGAGTATCAGAGGTGAGAGTCTGCCCAAAGGCAGGGCGCTAATTCCCACCGAGTTAACCCTGCTAGTCCGGGTCTGCCAGAAAGATAACAGCCCCAAGGGAATCAGAGACTTGGCGATGGTGGCGGTATTGTATGGCGCCGGTCTCAGACGGAGTGAGGTGGTCAAACTGGACTTGAAGGATTTTGACCTAAAAGACAATTCCTTGAAAGTGCGCTCCGGTAAGGGGGGCAAAGACCGCGTGACCTATTTGGGACAACGGTCAGGGGAAGCGCTGGGAGAGTGGATTAAAGCCAGAGGCGAAGAAGTTGGACCGCTGTTCTTGCCGGTGACCAAAACGGGGAAGCTGTTGAGAAGGCGTTTGAGCGACCAAGCGGTGTTATGGATTTTGGCGCAGCGGGGCAAGGAGGCAGGGCTAGAGCATTTCAGCCCCCATGATATGCGGCGCACCTTCATTTCAGATTTGCTGGATGCGGGGGCGGATATAGCCACGGTGCAGAAGTTGGCAGGACATGCCAGCGTCACCACCACCGCTCGCTATGACCGGAGAGGAGAGGTTGCCAAGCAGAAAGCGGCAGAGTTGATAAAGTTGCCCTTTGATTAGGAATAGGAGCAGGAGTAATGCGGCATAAAGCAGGGCTGATACTGTTGGCGAACTACAAAGAAGAAAGGTTTGCTAGAATTAGGAGAAGCGAAAAAAAAGACAGAAGTAAAA